>DASSGT010000784.1:0-4212 GCA_035693345.1 Puia sp.
AGGAAATTGCTGCATCAAACGTGGAGCAAGTGGAGCAGGTGTTACGGCAATATTCATATTTCCTCCATCCCAGGATTCATGCTGCGCTACCCGGACAATCCGATCTGCATTTCTGTTGAACCGGTCAAAACTCAGTTCATCGGTGATATAAAGAACAATCAGCCAGCAGGCCGCGAGGCTTACTGCCAACCCGAATACATTTATAAATGAATATATTTTATGTCGTTTCAGGTTCCGGTAAGCAGTCCGTAGATTATTGATCAGCATCATGACAAATTTAAACTTTCTGTGTCATCCCTTATGCCAAAGCGGTGCCAGTCATAATAGACCATGATTCTCAGCGAGTTAAAATTCGAATAGATGTAGGCTGTTCATTTCTGATACAGCATATGACCATTACTGGTCATGTATGGAAGTATGGAAGTATGGAAGACTGGAAGACTGGAAGTGGAGTTTTTTAGTTGTTCAGTAAATAAAATATGGATTTTATATTTCACTCTTTGGCCTCCTGCCCCCTGCCTCACGCCTCAAGAAGTTCACTTAATTCGAGCCAGCGGAATTCTTTCGCCTGCAGGGTATCTTCCACGATAGTGAAACGCTGGGAAAGTTGCTGGATGAGATCAAAGTTGATGGAAGCGTCATGAAGTTTTTCAGTGATCTGCTCTTTTTCCTTATTAAGATCCCTGATTTCCTTTTCAAGCTTTTCCAGCTCCTGTTTTTCTTTATAAGAAAGTTTTGGTTTGACTGAAGCTACCGGCGTTACTTCTTTCACTGCAGCAGAAACAGTTTTTAATATCGCAGTTTCTTTTGAATTCTCATCCTTCAGCCATTGCTGGTATAACCCGTAGTTGCCAGGAAAATCTTTTATCACACCGGCGCCCTCAAACACAAATAAATGATCCACCATCCGGTCCATGAAATAACGATCATGTGATACCATCACCAGGCATCCCTGAAAATCCAACAGAAAATTTTCCAGAACAGCAAGTGTTGGAAGATCCAGATCATTGGTTGGTTCATCCAGGATCAGAAAATTGGGATTCTTAAAAAGAATAGACAATAAAAACAATCTTCTTTTTTCGCCGCCACTCAGGGAAGATATATAAGTAAATTGCTTATCAGGCGGAAACAAAAATAGTTTCAGGAATTCGCCGGCACTCATGGAACTACCATCTGCCAGAGGAAAATTTTCTGCAATATTCTTTACATATTCAATTACACGAACATCCTCCTTAATCACCAAACCCGTTTGTGAATAATTTCCAAACACGATGGTTTCGCCTATATTTATTTTGCCGCTGTCGGCTGGTTCAATGCCCTGGAGCATGTTCAGAAAGGTCGTTTTACCGGCTCCGTTCTTTCCAACAACACCGATACGGTCGCCTTTTTTGAAAGTATAATCAAATCCTTTCAGGATAATCTTATCTCCAAAACTCTTATTAACTTTTTTGAATTCTGCAATTTTACCGCCCAACCGGCTCATTTTCATCTGAAGCGCCAGATTCTGTTCGTCCAGGTTTTGTTTTGCCTTCGCTTCTACGACATAAAATGCATCCTGACGGCTTTTTGATTTTGTTGTCCTCGCCTTGGGTTGTTTGCGCATCCATTCCAGCTCTTTCCGAAATAAATTTTTCGCCTTATCAATGCTGGCCAGATCAGATTCGATACGCATGGATTTTTTTTCCAGGTAGTTTTCGTAGTCTCCTTTATAAGTAAAAAGATCGCTTCGATCCATTTCCCATATTTCATTGCACACATTGTCCAGGAAATAGCGATCATGGGAAACAACCAGCAAAGTGATATTTTCCTTGTTCAAATAGTTTTCCAGCCACTCCACCATTTCGATGTCCAGGTGATTGGTCGGCTCATCCATGATCAGCAGGGCTTCCTTTTTTCCAAAACTGATATCTATCAGCGTGCGGGCCAGGGCCACTCTTTTACGCTGCCCCCCGCTCAGTGATTTCACGGGCTGCACCAGGTGGTCAATATACAAGCGGCTGAAAATCTGCTTTACTTTGGCGTCAAAATCCCAGGCATTCAGGTGATCCATTTCTTCAATACTGCTCATGATGGCATCCGTATCCTCCGTTTCACTGGCGGCTTCAAATGCTTTGATGGCAGTCGTAACCGGATTGGGATGATGGAAAATATTATCCAGGATGGAAAGTTCTTCCTGGAATTGAGGATCCTGTTCGAAAAAAACCACATCGATATCTTTGGAAATCCAGAGTTTCCCCGACTCCGCCTGCTCTTTTCCGGCAAGAATTTTTAGCAGTGTTGTTTTCCCCGTGCCATTTTTGGCAATCAACGCGATTTTATCGCCGGATTCGATATTGAAGGAAATATTGTTAAAAAGAGGCTTTACTCCATACGACTTACCAAGGCCCTCAGCAGATACATAATGCATCCTGCAAAGATAATTGAAAATGGCCGCCTATCGCATATTCCGGATGCCTTCTGCCATCAGTTTCGCTACAAACATATTACCGGTATCATTTAAATGAACACCATCGGATGTGAGCAATCCCCTGTCGAGATTATTTTTATTATTTAACTTTTCATATTCCATAAATGCCGATCTCAGATCAACGAGGGTGAGATGTTGGTCGGCCGCTATTTTCCGAATAATATTCGAATAGTGATTCATATCTCCGTCCTGTTCATTGGTATAGTCAAATCGTTCGCCGATTGTAGCCGGGGTGCACAGGATCAATTTGATATTGGCGGCCCTGAATTTTTTTACCAGGGCCAGGTAAAATCGTTCGAATTTATCAGCATCGGTACCCGTTCCCATTTTTTTATGCCATACATCATTGACACCGACATATATCACGACGATATCCGGCGACTTGCTGATCACATCATCTTCCATACGCAGAAATAAATCGTATACTTTATTTCCACTCACGCCCGCTCCAATGAGTTCATAATTTGCTGCGCCCCCGGAATTCAATAAACTGTCGTCGATCGTGATAAATCCATTGGGTTTCACGGCAGCCTCTGTTATGGAGTCACCAAAAAAAACGACCTTGATTTTTTTAACCGGCATAAAAGATAAACTGATGAATGTTGAAATTAGAAAAACTTTAGAGAATGTTTTTTTCATACGTAATCAGTAAAAATATTGTTACCTGAATTTTTCTCCCTTAAAGATAAAGCAGCAACTCATAAATGAGTACAAATGACTAATTTCATTTAAACTTGATGTAAGATGGCCAGTACAAAAATTACGGTAAAGGATAATGGTTCTTTAAAAATAGAAGGTGATTTTGAAATCGTGGATAAAACCGGGGCCGTCTATGATTTGGGAGGCAGAGAAATTGTCTCCGTTTGTCGCTGCGGACTCTCCCAGAATAAACCATTCTGTGACGGATCACATAAAAATCACTTTGAACACAACGCGGTTGCATTCGCGCTGCCTCCCAAAAAAACAGATTAATTACTCAAGAAAAAACTGAACAGGAATTATTCATTTATTCAGTCAAAGTGCTAAGCTTGGCTACAAGAAATGCGGGCAAGGCTTTGCTGTATATCCGGATCTCATCTATTGCTCCGTCAAAATAATAAGGGAATATTGAATTTTCCGTTTTACCAATGTACAAATCGTTGGTACTAGGATTATAACCAAATGGTACGGTTTTAGAATTTTCCAGCTTCCCATTGACATATAGCTTACAAACAAATCCATCATAAGTATATACAACGGTATTCCATACGCCGCCATGGACCAGGAAGGATGAATCCATAATTCCGGCATTGGCGTTATCACCGTAAAAACCGGTAAACATTTCTCTTGTCGTATCTAAAGGTTTTGTATAATCAAATGAAACTGGTTGCACCCTAAGCCCATAGACACCTGCTGACTGATCCTGATATCCCTTCATCAATATTTCATTTGCCCAATACTGACCCGTATAAAATCCATTCACCCTGACTATAGCCATCAGGGTAATTTGTGATGGATTTAATGTCGAGCTATTGGGTACCCGCATATAGGCACCTCCTGTAAACCGGTAAGCATTTCCGGCGCGGCCGTATCGGTCGCTGGTCAGGGTCGCATTATTAAATATTATATTATTTCCCCTGCCGCTACTGTCATTTAAGTTTCCATTATTAAAGTTATAATAGGCTACAAGGCCATAATTTAGGTTGTAGAGGGTATCAACAATTGTATCTTTAACAATTTTTACGGTTGTATCATGAACAGTCTTA
>DASSGT010000785.1:0-2623 GCA_035693345.1 Puia sp.
TTGTTAAAAGAAATACGACTGCCAGTACCATCAAAACAACTCCGATCGCACCGGTTACTGTATTCGTAAAATACAACCCACCCATAATAATTGCCAGCAGAACGCGTATGCCACGGTCAGTTGATCCCATATTCTTTTTCATATAATTTATTTTTATAAGTGAAACAATCGGGTAAATAAAACTAAGCCGGTCTTAACACATTCTGGTTAACCAAAATCATGTTATAAAATGATATTCATTTTCAGATTCGACATAAAAAGGCCCACCCATTGGGGCGGGCCTTCGTTCTATGAACCTGTCTTAGTGACAAACACAACCCGGAACAGGACAGACGGCTGTTTTACCGCAATCTTTGGATTTCGGGCATCCCTTATCACATGATTTTGTTGATGCAGGCCTCTTGTTTTTTCCTCCATCCGCAAAAACAGCGGTTGAAGAAAGCATGGCAATGGCGAGCATAGAAAAAATGATCCTCTTCATAATATAAATATTAAGTTTTTGTAAAAATGAATAACAATAAAATCAGGCCCGGTAAAATGATGCCTTTCTTGGCGGATGCCAGCAATCAGAAGAAATAAAATACAGGCGATGATCATTAAAGGAGATATACTCTTCCCGGCTTCCCGGTACTATCACAAAATGAACCTCACCGGAAACCGGCATGAAATAGCAACATAAAATGCAGGATATCATATTACATCCCGTATTGCCGCAATCCTTCTTTTCAGATTTGTCTGTGTGCTTCTTACAGGCTGACTTTGCACAGCATGTGGATTGTTTTGCGACCGGCTCCATGCCCTTATATGGCTTGAGAATAAACGCCGCAAAGGCAATCGCTAATATAAAAGAAAAGATTTTCACTATACAAATATAACACACCGGTTCATTAAATGCAATGATTTACCACTATAACACACGGGATCATTAAATGCAATGATTTATCATTATAACACACCGGATCATTCAATGCAATGATTTACGTCAGGGCCGGACTATAGGGCACTGAAAAATGTCTAAACCCATTATAACACACCGGATCATTTAATGCAATGATTTACGACAGGATCGGCCTGTAGGGCCCCGAAATGTCTAAAACATTATATCATGCCGGATCATTTAACTCAAAGATTTATTACATGACCGGATCATACGGTACTGAAATGTCTAAATCGCCTGGCTGTAAACGGATCTGTTTTGATCAGTAAGCGACCTTAATTGTTTCAGGTCAAAGGCACTGCATATATTTCTTATGAACTTTTTTCCAATCTCCGTTACTTCTACATGACGCCTGGATAAAACAACGAGTCCGTCATTTTGAAGTTGTTCGAGAATGGGGAAACTATACTTTAGAAGTTGTTCGAAATATTGACTGCCAAAATAGGTGCTGCCGTTACAAATGATATCGAGAATATGCTTCTTGAAAATTTCATCTTCCTGATTCAAGAAGCATCCCTTGGCCAGCGGCAATTCTCCCTCTTTGATGATTTCATAATAATCATGAAGTGACTTGTTATTCTGTGCAAAAGCATTTCCCGTATCGCTGATGGCAGAAACTCCCAGGCCAAGTTGCAGACGGGTATACTGCGTGGTATATCCCATGAAGTTCCGGTGCAGGGAGCCTGATCTGTATGCTTTATACAAATCGTCAGTCGCCAATACAAAATGATCCATACCAATCGGCTGATAGCAATGCTCCCTGAATAACCGGGCGCCTTCATGATAGAGTGACAATTTAAAATCCGCCAACGGTAAATCTGATTCAGAAAAAAGACGCTGGCTCTTACTGGTCCAAGGCACATGAGCATAACTGTAAAATGCAAACCGGTCCGGTTGCAGGCTGATGCAATCCAGCACGGTTTTACGAATACTTTCGAAGGTCTGAAAAGGCAGGCCATAGATCAGATCATAATTAACCGAAAGGAATCCAACTTTTCTGGCCAGCTCTGTCACCCGTTTTACATTTACCAGAGGTTGTATCCTGTTGATCGCTTTCTGTACAACCGGATTATTATCCTGCACACCGAAACTGACACGCCGGAATCCACGGTTATACAATGTGTTCAGATGAGCTTCAGTTGTATTGTTTGGATGGCCTTCAAAACTGAAATTACTATCTGCATGAACGATCGAATTGTCCAGAATTGCATCCAGTAATTTGCCGAGATTATCCGGATTGAAAAATGTGGGCGTCCCTCCTCCCAGATGAAGTTCACGGATGACCGGCACTTCATCCATCAGTTCACAATACATGCTCCATTCTGTTATCAATGCCTGTATATATTCCTCTTCGACCTTGTGATTCTTTGTAATTTTCTTATTACATCCACAATAGGTGCAAAGAGATTCACAAAACGGAAGATGGATATACAGGCTGATGCCGTCTTTTTCATTGGTCTCGTGAAACTGATTTTTAAAAACACGTTTCCATTGCGGTATATTAATCGAAGTACTCCAGAAGGGAACGGTCGGATAACTTGTGTACCGGGGAACAGGAACGTCGTATTTTTTTAGCAACTCCTCGAATTTCATAATAGAATCGGGTCCGGAATTACCGGCACCAGCCGCAACTTAGTTCTCAAAAAACCTGATTAGCATGACGTACATTTTCCAATAATATGATTT
>DASSGT010000786.1:0-12111 GCA_035693345.1 Puia sp.
TACAGTAACGAATCCGGGCAAAATCAAATCCCCGACGATCGCGGTTGAAAAAATATTATATGTGAAAAGGCGGGATAGTGTGATCATGCAATTGGAAGGCAACCAGGTTCGACGTTTTAGTGATTCACTGGTGAAACAGACAAAGGACACACTATATTTTGTGAATGCCGATACTCTTCAGATCAAACCTTATATTGAGGTTTATAAAGAGCCCAGGGAAGTTTATAAAATTTCTCCTAATGTATTTGCTGGCAGGGACGGGAATATTACCATCGCCCTACCGGATTGCAAGACGAAAAAATATTTCGTGGCTTTTTTTGAGACCGACAGTACACCGGTAATGGAAGTGAAAGACATCAAAGACCCGATGCTCATTATCGATAAAACAAATTTCGGACACGCGGGATGGTTCCGGTTTGAATTATATGAAGATGGAAAATTAAAAGAAAAAAATAAGTTACTAATTCCCCGAGAATAGACCATTACAAATTATTGTTTCTGGCTAGCACTAAACAGCCATTTCCTCCATCAACTTTAATTCGGCTTCAAAGACATCTTCAAAGTGTAATTTAATTTTATTCTTCACTTCTTCCAGTGCAATTTGACGACCGAGTTCGCGGGCCAGGGAAGTAACCTGTTTATTCTTGATACCGCAGGGTATGATTCCGTCAAAATACCGAAGATCTGTATTGACATTAAAAGCAAATCCGTGCATGGTAATCCAGCGGCTGCATCTTACGCCGAACGCGGCTATTTTTCTTTCTTTCCCAACGATGCCTGGTTCCAGCCAGACCCCGGTCTCGCCACCTGATCTTTCTCCCTGTATACCGTAGTCCTTTAGCGTTCTGATGATAATTTCCTCCAGGTTTCGCATGTATTTACCAATGTCGGTTCCAAACTTCTCAAGATCCAGAATAGGATAACCTACAATCTGCTCAGGTCCATGAAAAGTAATATCGCCACCACGATTTGTTTTTACAAATAAGATTCCACGTTCATGCAATTCCATTTCATCCAATAATACATTTTCTTCATGTCCGGTTTTGCCAAGGGTATAAACAGGCGGATGCTCCACGAACAGAAGGTAATTGGTCGTATTTTTTTTCTGCCTGTCTTTTGCTGTATGGTATCTGGTTTTGATTTCCAGGTTTTGTTTGAGAAGGCTTTCCTGATATTCCCATGCTTCGGTATACCCCATGACACCTAAGTCCCTAAAAAAAACGGGCTGCTTTTGCATCCGGCAAAATTACGATTTAAAGCGTAAAGCATAAAGCGTAAAGCAACACGTAAGTTTAATGAACATGGCATTGAAGCTGATTTGAGCTTTCGTAAAACATCTAACCAAATCCTTTAAACTAAGCTTTACGCTTTGAGCTTTAAGCTTTGAGCATAAGAACGTATTTTTGCCTTTATGCCCAAAAAGTCAAGAGGATCTGACGACCTTCATCCGGATATTAAGAAACATCCGGAAATGGAAGAAGCCGAAACCTCGGTGACCAATGAAGATGATCCGTCGGAGATTTCTGAGATTTTATACGAAAGAATGAACCTGGTCGTAAGCGGTGGCCAGGAACCCATACGACTGGATAAATTCCTGACAGCACGTATTGAAAATATTTCACGCAATAAAGTTCAACAGGCCATCGACGCGGGAATGGTGCTGGTGAATAATAAAACGTCTTCAGCTAATTATAAAGTACGGCCGGGAGATAACATTCTTTGTTTTTCTGATAAAGAGAAAGTGGGTGAAAATATTGTCCCCGAGAAAATGCCGCTGAATATTTTTTTTGAAGACGATGAAATTCTGATCATCAATAAACCAGCCGGACTTGTTGTTCATCCTGCCTCAGGGAACTATTCCGGAACCCTGATAAATGGTGTCGCTTATTATTTGCAGGAAGAAAATAAAACCATTTCGGAAGAAACTTTACCAAGGTTCGGATTGGTTCACCGGATAGATAAAAATACCAGTGGCTTGCTGGTATTAGCCAAAACGAGCCATGCCGTGGCAAGTCTGGCTAAACAATTTTTTAACCATACAATCAAACGTGAATACCAGGCACTCGTGTGGGGCGACCTGAAAGAAAATGAAGGCACTATCATCGCGCATGTCGGTCGGCACCAGCGTTTCCGGAAGCTATTTGAAGCATATCCCGAAGGTGATTATGGAAAGGAAGCCGTTACCCATTATGAAGTGCTGGAAAGATTTGGGTATGTGACCCTTATTAAATGCATACTGGAAACCGGCCGAACACATCAAATCAGGGTGCACATGAAATATATCGGTCACCCCTTATTTAACGATGAGACGTACGGAGGAAATAAAATATTAAAGGGTACGATTTTCAATAAGTACAAACAATTTGTGGAAAATTGTTTTGAGATCTGTAAACGGCAGGCTTTACATGCCAAAACACTTGGTTTTATTCATCCGGTTACAAAACAGGAAATGCTGTTTAATAGTGAGTTACCGGAAGATATGTCAGCGGTGATCGACAAATGGCGGAATTACTCTAATAATCCTAAGCTATAGGCTGTAAAAGAATGATTGACGGTACAGAATTATTCAAACAAATAATTCCCCGGAGTATCAGTTCGAAAAACTCATCTTATAATCCACATTGATTTTACCTTTGGAAATATCGTCCAGCTTACCCCGCAGTAATTTTCTTTTTAAAGGCTTGAGATAATCAATAAATAATTTCCCTTCGATGTGATCATATTCATGCAGGATAACACGAGCGGTTAATCCGTTGAATGTTTTTTTGTGATGCTCAAACTGCTGATCTTCGTATTCAAGTTCCACTTCCTCGTTACGAAAAATTTCTTCCCGGATTTTTGGAATACTCAAACAACCCTCGGTGTATGGCCAGGGTTCACCGTTTAGTCTGATAATTTTGGCATTAATAAATACTTCCTTCAAGCCAGGCGCGTCCGGATATTTACCCTGCTCATCATCTTCCAGGTTTGTAAATATTTGCGTGCTGTCGATAACGAACAGGCGGATCGACTTATTTATCTGCGGAGCGGCAAGACCTACCCCGCTGCTCTCATACATGGTTTCCCACATGTCCTCGATCAGCTTTTCGAGCCCGGGATAGTCGGGTTTTATCTCTGCCCCGCGGGACCTCAAAACCTGTGCGCCATAAGCGACAATCGGAAGTATCATAGCGCAAATTTACATTTTTAAGCCAATAGCTAAAAGTGTAAAGCTTAACACCTGTCAATTTATTTGTAAAAAATGATGCCTCTTTCACTGCCATCTAACCGAACAAAAAGCTTTACGCTTGGAGCTTTCGGCTTTAGGCTTTTAAGAGGTACTCCTGAAGCATCATCGTCGCCGCCACCTGGTCAACAATCCCTTTTTCCCGGCGGCGGCTCTTTTTCATCTTCATATCCAGCATAGCTCTGGATGCCAACAGTGAAGTATATCTTTCATCTACTGTTTTAACAGGAATTTCCGGAAATTTTTTTTGCAGGATTTTAATCACCCGCTGCACATCATCCGAAATATCGGTGGGACTGTCATCCAGGTTCCGGGGATCACCGATGAGTATCAATTCGACTGCCTCTTTTTTAAAATATTCGCCCAAAAAAGTAAATATCCTGGCCGATTCAATGGTAGTCAGGGCAGACGCGATTATTTGCAGCGGATCTGTAACGGCTATGCCCGTTCTTTTCAATCCATAATCAATGGCTAATATTCTCGCCATGCTTTACCAATGTTTATGAGTGATATATATATCGGCAATGGCAAAAAAAGCAAAAACCACGCTGGCTATTCCATTGGCTGTCATAAACGCCAGGTTCACCCTGCTGACATCGTTTGGTTTAACGATCATATGCTGATAAACAAGCATCCCTGTAAATAAAAATATCCCCACCCAATACCATCCGCCAAATCCTCCAGCGAATCCCGCGACGATAACAAATGCAGCACTGAATACGTGAAGCAAAACGGAAATCCATAGTGCGTTTTTTTTGCCAACTGCTACCGGAATTGAAAAAAGGTTTTCCGATTTATCAAAATCAACATCCTGCATGGCGTATATGATATCAAAGCCACTCACCCAGCAAATAACGGCTCCCGAAAAAAGAAGAGGCAAAGGTTCGAAATGACCGGTCACCGCCAGGAATGCACCAATGGGAGCCAGGGATAAACCAAGACCCAGTATCAGATGACATAGCGGTGTAAACCGTTTGGTATAACTATAAAACAATATGACAAATAGTGCAACCGGAGAAAGATAAAAACAAATGGGATTAATGAACCAACACGTAATAATGAAAATCGCGCAACAAATAATCACAAAACGAAGTGCACTATTTGGTGCAATAATACCGCGTGGTATTTCCCGGATGGCTGTCCTGGGATTACGGGCATCGAAACTCCTGTCCAGATACCGGTTAAAAGCCATCGCAGCACTTCTTGCCGTTACCATACAAATCAATACCAATACAAAGCGAGTCAACAATGGACCCGAACCCGGAAAACCGTTTTCATGTATAATTTTAGTTCCAAAAATGCCCAGAAAAAATCCGATCATCGCGAAGGGCAACGCAAATAGAGTGTGCGAAAATTTAATTAAGCTCAGATAATTTTTAAACCAGGACATGTTAAACTTTGTATAATGAATTTCAGACAACCGCTCTTACCAGTTCCCATAATACCATTCCGGCTGCAACCGAAACATTGAGAGAATGTTTCATTCCAAACTGCGGAATCTCGATACAACCATCACAATATTCCAGGGCTTCCTCACTCACTCCCTGTACTTCATTTCCGAAAATCAAAACAATTTTCTCTGTTGATTTCAATTTGAACCGCTGTAACGGTATACTTTCCGAAACCTGTTCCACAGCCAGGATCTGATAGCCGGCTGACTTGAGGAATGTTAAGGCATCTGCCGTTTTCTCTACATACTTCCATGCCACTGTGTCCGTTGCACCCAGAGCCGTTTTATGAATATCCCGGTGGGGTGGTCGCGGGGTATAACCGCAGATATAAATAGCCTCTGCCAAAAAAGCATCGGCCGTTCTAAAGATAGATCCCACATTATGCATGCTCCTGATATTTTCCAAAAGCAGTATGACAGGTAGTTTCTCCGCCTCCCGAATTTCACTGGTACTCTTTCGCGGAAGTTCATCCATCCGAAGTTTTCGCATGATACAAAGTTAAGTCTAAAGCGGTTTCATTGGTTATGACCCAATAGTCAGAACGATTGACCGCATATGATTATACAAATTCCTGTTATTGTCTGTTCCCCCGTATAAATGAACCTACCGCCTGGGGTAAAAGCCGCGAAACAAGGGTTTTTTTAAGTTGTTCACAACGTGCAAAACCCTGTAATTTTTGAGCCTCGCTTTCTTACATTTGCCGCATCCGGATTGAAAGCGGTTATTAACCGCAACGGATTCCCCGCATGTCCAAAATTTCATCAGACACTCCTTTAATGCTGCAACACCGGGCGATTAAACAAAAATATCCGGATGCTCTTCTGTTGTTTCGTGTGGGAGATTTTTATGAAACGTTTGGGGAAGATGCCATACATGCTTCCCGGATTTTAGGCATTACCCTTACTAAGAGGAATAACGGATCTGCGTCATCCAGCGAGCTGGCTGGTTTTCCCCACCACGCCCTGGATACTTATCTGCACAAACTGGTAAAAGGTGGTTTCCGGGTTGCGATCTGTGATCAGCTGGAGGACCCCAAATTTGCAAAGGGAATTGTGAAACGTGGTATAACTGAAATGGTTACTCCCGGAACGGCTACGCAGGATAAACTTCTGGAACACCAGAGCAATAATTTCCTGGCCGCCATACAATTTGGAGAATCTGTACAGGGCATCGCTTTCCTGGATATTTCCACCGGAGAGTTTTTTACGACCCAGGGTAACCCGGATTATATCGATCAATTGCTTCAGACACTTCAGCCTGCAGAAGTGATTTTTCAGCGAAACCATCAGAAAATATTTAAGGAAACCTATGGAGACAGATTCTATACTTATTCGCTTGAAAGCTGGGTATTTGATGAGGCTTATGCTAAAGAAATTTTATTAAAACATTTTCAGACTCATTCTTTAAAAGGCTTTGGAATTGAAACGATTCCTCAGGGCATTATAGCGGCGGGCGCAATTATTCACTACCTGAAAGATACCGAGCATCCAAACCTGCAACATATTACTACGATCCAAAGACTTGAGCGTGAGAATTATTTATGGATGGATCAGTTTACTGTACGTAACCTGGAGCTTTTGCCAAATTCGGATTATCAATTTTCATTATTGCGTTCTCTGGATAATACCGTATCTCCTATGGGTGCCCGGATGATGAAACGATGGATGCTCATGCCATTAAAGGACCTGATTCCCATCAGAGAAAGGCTTGATTTGGTCGATTATTTCATCCGCGAACCTGATTTGCGAACCAAACTCATTCATCATATAAAGCTTTGTGGGGATATTGAAAGAATGCTTTCCCGAATCCCTTCAAAAAAAATAAGTCCCAGAGAAGTGCTGCAACTCGGACGCGGTCTCCATGAAATATTCCGGATCAAACAGATGATCACTGACAGCTCTGATCCTTATTTAAAAAGACTGGCAGCTGTTTTAAATCCCTGCCTGCCTATGGCAGATCAGATTCTCGCTGAGTTGGTCGAAAATCCGCCTGCACTTGCTTCCAAAGGAAATTTAATCCGGCCGGGTGTGGACGTCGAACTTGATATGCTTCGCAATATTGCCTCAAACGGTAAACAATATCTGGCTGAATTACAACAGAAGGAATCATTGTCAACAGGTATTTCATCTTTAAAAATCAGTTTTAATAATGTATTTGGTTATTATCTGGAGGTAACCAATTCTCATAAACAGAAGGTGCCGGAGACATGGATTCGCAAACAAACACTGACAAATGCCGAAAGATATATTACGCCTGAACTAAAGGAATATGAAGAAAAAATAATTGGAGCAGAAGAAAAAATTCAAACAATCGAATCTGCGATTTATGATAAACTCATGTTCACACTTCGGGAGTACATTTCACCTATACAAATAAATTGTACTGCTCTGGCAACAATGGATTGCCTGCTCTGCTTTGCCGGCAATGCGCTGCGTTCAAATTATAAAAAACCCACAATAGTTGAAGAACCGATTCTTGAACTAACAGAAAGCCGCCACCCGGTCATTGAAAAGAATCTTCCTCCGGGAGATGAATATATCTCCAATGATGTGATGCTGGATCCATCGGGTCAGCAGATCATTATTCTGACGGGCCCCAATATGAGCGGCAAATCGGCTCTGCTTCGCCAGGTAGCGCTCATTACGCTCATGAGTCATATGGGAAGTTTTGTTCCGGCATCAAATGCTAAAATACCTCTCACCGATAAGATCTTCACGCGCGTCGGCGCTTCTGATAATGTCAGCGGAGGGGAATCCACATTTTTGGTCGAAATGAATGAAACGGCCAGCATTCTGAATAATATTACATCCCGTAGTCTGATCATTCTGGATGAAATCGGCAGAGGAACATCTACTTATGACGGTATTTCCATAGCCTGGAGCATTGCAGAATTTTTGCATCAATCTGTGCACAAACCCAAGACACTTTTCGCAACACATTATCATGAATTGAATGAACTGGAAAATCTATTCCAGGGTATAAAAAATTATCATATTACAAGTCGTGAGCTCGGGAACAAAATTATTTTTCTTCGCAAACTCGCTCCCGGAGGATCAACCCACAGTTTCGGTATTCACGTTGCAAAAATGGCAGGTATGCCCGTATCACTGATAGAACGTTCTTATCAGATTTTGAAACAACTCGAAGAAAGTCGCGGTGGCGAAGCCACCACCCTGAAAGACAATGTAAAAAAAATTGCTGTACCAAAAATGCAGCTCTCCATTTTTGATGCACACACCGAAACCTTTGAACTGATCAGAAAGATGCTCAATGATCTGGATATTAACCGGCTGACGCCGGTTGAAGCCCTGCTCAAATTAAATGAGATCAAAGGATTGCTCCAATAGACATTACAGGTAACTCAGCCACCATTTTTTATGTGTGGTTTTGTAGTTGTCGTACCATTTACAAAACGGGAATAAAATGAATAAGACAGCCAACCACAATAGGTAGACACCGGCCAGGTTGAAACCAAAATGGTCGGGCCTGAAATAAAATGGAACATGCTGAGGGGCTATATCTTTTTCAGAGTACCCCTGTACAAAAAACAGAATTACGACAAGAGCATGAATGAGATATATATGCAGAACGTAAAAGAAAAACGGAACCCGGCCGAATACCTGAATAAATGCAAAAGAATTCCTGGATACACGGTCAAGCAATCCGAGCATGATCATGGCGAAACCCACCGTAAGTGAAATATAATCCAGCGAAGGAGGATATTTACTCAGGTTAATGAATGACAGCCACGAAAATAATTGTGATCTTTGTAACCCCCAGTGAACTGGATCACCGTAATGGTTGTAGGACCGGAGAATAAAAAAAATCAGAAAAAAGACAGAACCTGTAATAAAGAGTATTCTCCTTCTTCTTACAGGAGAAAATTGGTTCGTAAATATACGCCCCATACCGAAACCCAATAACATAATGCCTGTCCAGGGCAGAAATGCATAGACAATTAAGAAAATATGATTTGGTGCAAATTGAATGGGTTGGAAATTTCCATGATGCATCAGGTCCCAGAGAATACCAACATGCCCGCTTCTTTCAATTTCACCCTGATCCAGCAGATTGTGAAAGCCGATTATTAATAATCCACAGATCAGAATTACGTTAACCGGCAGCCATATCATCAATCCTAAAATTACCATGCTGATTCCAATGGCCCATATTACCTGAAGTATCAAAACATGATAAATCGGATCAAAAGTCCATCCCAGCGAGACGATCGCAACTTCAATAAATATCAGCCATAAACCTCTTTTCACAAGGAAAACACTCAACTCCTTCTTACTCTTTCTCTGTCCGGTTAAATAAGCCGAAATTCCGGCAAGAAAAAGAAATGTCGGTGCACAGAAGTGAGTAATCCATCTGGTAAAAAATAATAGCGGCGTAGTAGTCAGTAAATTGGTCGGACTGTCAATAGACGCGGTTTGATGAAAATAATCCCGCACATGATCCAGTGCCATGATAATCATAACGGCTCCTCTCAATATATCGATCGAATAAATCCTTTGGGGAAAAACGGCAGGTTTTGGCATGGGTTATCTAAAGTCTACAAGATAGAATGAACCATATCAAATTAAAAAACTTAAAAGAAATAGGAGGCTCATTTCAGTAAAAAATTCCAATCCCGGGAATAAACAGACCTCAATATATCAGTATAACTTGCTGTATTTCAATATTTTACTACTATGGCACCCGGTTTGGCTATATAGGGGAGTAACCATTTTTTATGAAAACAATTCTAATTTCCTTAGCCCTGATCATCACCAGCACATTCAGTTTTGCGGGGATGACACTTAAAAACTTCAAAGGAGTATTTAATGAACAACAGGTTGATCTGAGTTGGGCAACGATGATGGAAGCAGGAGTCGATTATTATGAAATCCAGCGTAGTGGAGACGGAATGAATTTTTATGATGTGGACAGGATTGAATCGAAAATGACCATCACCACAAACGATTTTCAATTAAATTACCAGTATTCAGACGCACACCCATTGAAGGGGACTTCTTTTTATCGCGTTAAAGTGGTCGCGAAAGACGGAACTGTCAATCAGACTCCGGTTGTACAAATCAATAACAGCGTGATTACCGGAACCAGAATTTATCCAACGGTTGTTCAAAGCAATACTTTATTTGTGGAATCAGACAAGAATCTCAACGAAGTAAAAATGGAATTTTTTGATCTCTCCGGAAATAAAATTAGTGAAACAAACTGGTCATCGTTAAACGGGCGTCAGACTGTGCAGGTTTCGAAAGCGGGTAATGCTCCTACCGGAACTTATGTTGCCAGACTAACAGCCAACGGTCAAAATATAAAAAGCCAGTTAGTGATCATTCAAAATTTCTAAGGGGAATTGAAATAAAATGTTAACATTTAAGAAAAATCCGGGCTGTGAGAAAGTTTTGAATATGAATAGGAAATCAAAAAGAGAATAGGTGTAAATTTGTAAAGAAGAGCCCGTTTTTGGTCCAAGATCCATCTGATCCCTTCGAAAATTTATACTAAAACACACATAAAAAGATCCAGCGTAGTGACTGGGTTTTTTTATGTGCGTTACTAAATAAGTGCTTTCAGTTTACCCACAACTTCCTCAATTTCTTTTCTCGTATTATGTCTGCAGAATGAAAACCTGACTGTCGACCGTTCTGAGCCGGGATAAATAGCGCGAATCACATGTGAGCCCTGCTGGGCACCACTGGTGCATGCACTCCCACCGGAAGCACATATATGATTAATGTCGAGGTTGAACAATAACATTTCCGCCTTTTCTGATTTTGGAAAGCTTACACTTAATATCGTATACAGACTTTGCCCGAACGCATCGCCGTTAAACTCAACCCCGGGTATTTCCCTGATCAATGAATCGGCCATATATTTTCTCAGGCCATTGATATATCCGCTTTCTTCTTCATGCCTCGCAGAGGCGAGTTCAAGGGCCTTTGCGAAACCAACAATTCCATAAACATTTTCAGTACCTGCACGCATATTTCTTTCCTGTGCACCGCCATGTATATTCGGTTTCACTTTTATTTGTTCATTGATGTATAAAATGCCAACACCTTTTGGGCCGTGGAATTTATGCGCTGCTCCGGTGATAAAATGTATATGCAGTTTTTTCAGGTCAAAAGGATAATGGCCAAGCGTCTGAACGGTATCAGAGTGAAAAATGGCACCATGTGATTTGCAAATTTCAGCGACACGGTATATGTCAAGCAGGTTACCGGTTTCGTTATTTGCATGCATCAGGGACACAAGGGTTTTTTCTCCGTGTTGTGCCAACAGATCGCCAAGCTGATCAAGATCCAGATGACCATTTGGGAGAACGTTCAGAAAGTGAACCGTTGCTTCACCTCTTTCCTGGTAATAGGCTACAGTATGAAGGGTTGCATGATGTTCAAGGGGTGATGTAATGATATGCCGGCAATTCAGGTCCTGCACAGCAGCGCGTATGGCTGCGTTGCTGCTTTCGGTTCCGCCACTTGTAAAAAATATTTCTGATGGATTTGCATGAATCAATTTCGCAACCGTCTTCCTGGCCTGTTCAATGGCCATTCGGCTCTCCCGGCCATAAGAATAAATGGACGAAGGGTTACCAAATTTTTCGGTCAGATAGGGCATCATGGCCTCCAGCACTAAGGGATCCAGCGGCGTTGTGGCCGCGTTGTCAAAATAAATTCTTTCCATCAACTAAAAAATTTAAAGAGTTTATATAAACTCCTGTATATCCTTCATGAGGCGTCTGGCGATATTATTCGCGGTTGTTTCAAAATTACTCTCCGCATAAATGCGGATAACAGGTTCAGTGTTGGACGTGCGGAGATGCACCCAATCCTCATCAAATTCTATTTTCAATCCATCGTCGGTATTAGCCGGATGATTTTTATATTTTGTTTTTATCTGTTCAAATATTTTATTCACGTTGACCCCTTTTTCCAGTTCAATTTTATTTTTTGAAATGAAATAATCAGGATATTTCGACCTGAACGAACGCATTCCGTTTTTATGGCGGGCCAGTGCGCTTAGGAATAGTCCGATTCCAATCAGCGCATCACGTCCATAATGAAGATCCGGTACGATGATACCGCCATTTCCCTCGCCACCTATTACCGCATTCACTTCCTTCATCTTGCTCACAACATTTACTTCACCAACCGCGGAGGGGAAATACTGTCCTCCATGTTTCAATGTAATTTCTTTTAGTGCCTTGGTACTGCTCATATTGCTCACTGTATTTCCGGATTTCTCTGAAAGGACATAATCAGCAACAGCAACCAGCGTAAATTCCTCGCCAAACATGGATCCGTCCTCACATACAAAACAAAGCCTGTCGACATCCGGATCAACAGCTATGCCTAAATCGGCCCCGGACTTTTTTACTTCAGCGCTGAGCGCTGACAGATTTTCGGGAAGCGGTTCAGGATTATG
>DASSGT010000787.1:0-2325 GCA_035693345.1 Puia sp.
GTTCTTTGTTCTGCAGTGAATATCGCCAGACCCAATAATCCTATACATGATATGAAAATGGCAAGCACCGCAAAATAATTGGACAGTCTGCTGACAATTTCTTCGCTCTTATATAATTTCTGATATTCTTCATCGGAGAAAGAAAAAGTAAATGGAAATTGCGGATTCAGTGTTTTGCAAATTTTTTCAAGTCCACTGATTGCCTGCTTCGTCTGACCGGGAATCGTACGCACCAGGATGGTTCTTCCATTATCCGTTTCACCGGCATGTACGATTAATGGTTTTATCGGATCGTGCAGTGACGTATAATGGAAATCTTTTAAGACGCCGACGATAACTCCTTTTTGATCCCACAGGGATAAATTCCTTCCGATGGGATTTTTATAATTTAATATTTTAAGAGCTTCTTCATTGACAAGATACGCTGATGAATCGCCGGCGTATTCTTTTGAAAAGTCACGACCTTCCAACAATCGAAGGTTCATCGTTTGTACGAAATCATAGCCTGCAGAAATAGTTACAAACATGGGAGATGTATTCGGATCTTTTCCATCCCAGACCACGGAATTGGTTGCATTGTCAATTGACGTCGGTGCATCCGAAACCCTTGAAACAGATTTAATGCCTGCCGTCTTCAGGGCTTCCTGTCTGAATAAATTATAATGTTCAGAAAGATCGCCTTCCATGGGGATATATAAAAGATTTTCCCGGTCATAACCCAGATTTAAATGTTGTACATAAGTCACTTGTTTCGAAATATAAATGGTACTTATGATCAGTATGATGGAAAGAACAAACTGGAAAACAACCAGGCCCTTTCTGAAAAAAATATTATCTCTCTGGAATTTCATTGGCCCTTTCAGAACCTGTACAGGATGAAAGGACGATAAAAAGAATGCGGGATAACTTCCGGAAATCAGTCCGACAACCAGGGTGAAGCCGCCCAAAAATAACCAGAAGCCGTAATGAGCAAATGGAATATTAATTTGTTTGCCGGTTAACTGGTTGAATAATGGAAGAAAAATGTCTGCTAAAAAAATGGAAAGAAGTACGGACAGGAATGTTACAAATATGGCTTCACCGAGGAACTGACGAATCAAAGATCCTCTGATGGCTCCCGACACTTTTCGAATACCGATCTCTTTACTTCTACGGACCGACCGGGCCGTCGTGAGATTCATAAAATTGATACAGGCAATTAATATAATAAAAAGAGCGACCAGGCTGAAGAGCCAGACATACTGAATACGACCTCCTTCGAACTTTCCGTTTACAAAATTGGAGTGCAGGTAAGTATCTCCAAACCGCTGCATATCCAGTTCTATCCGAAAACTCGCAGACTGACTCTTATTGTAGGCATCCAGAAACCGGTTGAGTTTCTTTTTTACCAGACCGGGATTGGCATCTCCGCGCAGCATGATATAGGTCTGTGGACTATTATTTCGCCAGTCTTTCAACCACTCATTATCTTCTACAAAGGCTGTCCAGTTGAGCAGGAAATCAAATTTTTGCCAGACGTTTGATGGTAGATCCGCGAAAACGGCAGAGACGGTAAAATTCTTTCTGTTTTTATACCGGATGGTTTTTCCCATCGCATCTGATGCACTTCCAAAAAATGCAATGGCCATCTTATTTGAAATAGCTATACTCAACGGTGAATTCAATGCTGTTTCAGGATTCCCCGTCAACAACGGATAGCTGAACATCTTAAAATAATCTTTATCTGCCCAAGCCCCGTCCTGTTTTAAGATTTTATCCTTTGTCTCAAAAGTCGTTTTGAAATTATATCTGTATCCAACCGCATATTCTATCTCGGGAATCTTTTTCTTTAGTTCGGGTGCCAGCAATCCGGGTGTATAATAACCAGCATCTATTTTATTGTCAACATATTGCCGTTCGTATAGAATGTAGAGGCGGTCACCATTCACCTGGGCATTGTCGATACTGCGTTCATCTTTTACCCATAATAAAATGAGCAATGCGCAGGTGATGCCAAATGCAAGACCCGTTATATTGATCAATGAGAAAACCTTGCTGTTTCTGAAGTTTCGCCAGGCGACGTGAAAGTAGTTTTTCAGCATAACTCGGATGATATGTTATACTGCAGCATCCAAAGAAATGCCGGAATATCATCGGCCTAATAATCAATGATTTAAAAACCATTTATAATGAAGACTGACCGATTTCGATACAACGGCTGTTCATTATTTATCAGGAGCTATATTGTATGAGTCCGGGATTCTTATTATTCGTGTGTTCGAGAGTCGACGTCGTTACTTACTGATCGGGAATTTCTTGAACATGACAGGTACAATTTCATTGATG
>DASSGT010000788.1:0-3329 GCA_035693345.1 Puia sp.
CGACCCGTATCGAGGGTAAAAATATTTATGGGTAAATTTTCCGAAACGATATGGTGCAGGATCACCTGATCTTCTTCGCTGAAACTGGTTGAAAAACAAACCTGTCCCGGAAAGAGCTCGGTCAATAAATGCAGGGAGGCTGAAATAGATAAATTGCTGATCTGGCTGCTTAAATTAGAATTCAATATGTCTGCTGCTGTGTCCATGTATCAAAAAACCTGTTTAAAAAGAGGAAAGAAGAAGGATGTGGTTGAATATTAGATATCAACAACAACATCCCTTACAACAGGGACGACAGATACATGCGAAGAGAGCAGTAAGAAGCATATTCGGCAGTCTACAAATTAGATGGACAAATATAGTTCAAGGAATTGAATAAAAAAAATCAGGCGGATTATTCCTCCCACCGGTGTGATATTCCGGAAATCCGGTTGTACTGTGCTGTTGCCTTCAATAGTTACCAGAAGATGCCCGGCCTGACTCAGTCCATATCAGTAAAGCGGCTTCCACACCTGTGAATCAGTTTTCGAATTACTTATATTTACCAGATGAAAATTGCGATTATCAATGGCCCCAATTTAAATCTGCTCGGGATCCGGGAGCCCGGAATCTATGGCAGGCAGACTTTTGAAGACTTTTTGAAGGATCTGAAGGAAAAATACCCTTCCGTTCAGATTGATTATTTTCAAAGTAATGTAGAAGGAGAGCTCGTAAATGAATTACAAAGAGTAGGATTTGACTATGACGGAATATTACTGAACGCAGCTGCCTATACACATACTTCTGTCGCCATTGGAGACGCCATCACGGCGATTAAAACACCGGTTATAGAAATTCATATCAGTAATGTAGCTGCGCGGGAGGAATTCAGACAAAAGTCCCTGATTTCGGCAAAATCTGTTGGTTCAATAACAGGCCTCGGACTAAAGGGATATGAGTTAGGTCTCCTTTATTTTCTATAAGAATACCCTCATCATCAGGGCCACTCCATTATCCTGTTTTGGGCCATCCGTCACTTTGATGATATGGAGCCCATTATTCGACCACACCATAAATTCGTCTCCTTTTTTGGATTTTGACAGTTGTTTGTCAACAGCCGGAATGATACTCCCCCGTGCTATCCATCCCAGATCACCCCTGGTAACCGTTTCGCCACCCATAGAATATGTTTGTGCCAGATGCTCAAAACTATCCTGATGGTTTTTCGATTTGCTCAGGATGGCCCGTCCCAGGCTGTCAGCCATCCGGTATCTGAACACAGAAGTATCTATAAAGATCTGGCTGATCCTGTAAAAGGTATTGGGAAGCCGGGCCAGGATCTGAACAAGGAATTTCTGACCCTGAATATTAAAAGGCCCGTAGACCTTTTTCAGAGTTCCTGTATACGCCAGGCTGTCTGCAAGACTGTTAAAATTTTTGGTTCTTGAAACAACGACCGTGTCCAGTTTGAACTTTTTCTTCAAAATATCCTTTACATACAGGGGCGAGTTCGGAGATTTTTCCATTTCCGTCTTGATCTCAGAAATCGTTTTGGGCTGGCTATAGCTGTGTAGCGTGCTGATAGTCAGTACAATAAGAAAGAAATATTTGAACATGAACGTTTGTTAAGGTTGCAAATATAGGCAGAGCCCGGCATGTGATACCGCAACATTTCACCTTACCGGATCGTTTTTTGCAGAAGGACCATTATTATGAAAAGATTACTTTTTTTGATGCTCATATTGATAGCCACTAAGGGTTTTTCACAGGCAGGGTCTTTCATCATCGGGGTAAAGGGAGATACCCTGAATAAGGTGGACATGAAAAATATGAAGCAGGGCAAATGGGTCGAACGAAAAGACGAAATAAGAGGAGAGCCCGGTGATGAAGAGGAAGGGGAGTATAAAAATAATCGTCGCGAGGGAGCCTGGCGGATTTATAGTTTGCAGGGTGATCTGACAGGGCTTGAATTTTACAAGTGGGGGAATAAAGATGGCGTATGTCAGTATTTTAATGCTTCGGGTTCTTTGGTCAGGGAGGAGTCCTGGAGAGCGCTGAATCCGGATAAACTATATGACACGCTTGAAATTGAGGATATTGACCATTTAAACGAATATAAAACGGTCATCGTAAAAAACGAAGGTGTCGCCATACGACATGGACAATGGAAATTCTATGATCCGTCCACTGGTATGATCAATAAAATTCAGACATATACCATGGGGAAACTGGAAAATCCGAAATCCGCCGCAGGTTCCGACTCTACAAAAAATGTCAGTAAGACCATGGTAAAGCCCAAGGAAGTGCAGGATTATGAGAAGAAAAATTCCGGGAAGAAAAAGATAAAAGTCAGAGACGGGGAAACCAATTAATCTTCTTTTAATTCGGCCAGATTGACCTGCACCAGCACCTTATCTATACGCTGTGCATCCATATCGACAATTTCAAATTTGAAATCTTTCCATTCCATGCGCTCGCCCGTTCGAGGAATATGTTCCAGCTGGTGAAGAATAAATCCTGCAAGGGTATCAAATTCGTGTTCACCCTCATTCATCCATTCGGTTTTATCAAAGTGCGAAAGAAAGTCATAAAAGGGAATCTGGGCATCTACCAGGAAAGAGCCGTCATCACGCTTTACGATTTCATAATCTGACATATCCGGCTGCGGAATGTCACCAATAAGCGCCTCCAGAATATCATTCAGCGTGATCATCCCGAGCAGGCTTCCGTATTCATCCACAATGCAGCAACTATGGGTTTTTGTCTCCTTGAATTTCTCCAATACCTGGTAGGCGGTATTATTTTCAGGCACAAACAGCGCCTGTGTCATCATATCTTTAAAGGGCGTTGAATCGTCGGCCACATACATGTCCTTGATGGTCACCATACCCTTAATGTTATCAATTTCTCCGTCGCAGACAGGGTATACGGAATGCGGTTCGCGAAGAATTTTTTCTTTTATCATTTCTTCCGTTTCATTCAGGTCAAACCAGATAATATCACTCCGGTGGGTCATGAGTGAAGTAATATTCCGGTCGCCCAGATGAAACACCCTTTCAATAATCTCCTGTTCAGCCACCTCAATGGTACCCTGTTCCGTGCCTTCATTGATGATTGCCTTGATTTCATCTTCCGTTACATCTCCTTCGGGAGAAGGTTTAATCCGAAACAAAATAAAGAAAAGATTGCTCAGCCAGTTCAACAGGGCAACAATCGGATAGCCGATTTGTGAAAACACTTTCATGGGTCTTGCCACAATCCGGGCGATCCGTTCTGCCTTTAATAATCCAACGCGTTTGGGTATCAGTTCTCCGAAAAGTATGGAAAGAAAAGTTACAAAAATGACGATC
>DASSGT010000789.1:0-7638 GCA_035693345.1 Puia sp.
TAATTTACCTGGCGCCACTGAAGGTCAATAAAACTTGTAAATCGCTCACCGAGTTGTTGCTGCCATTTTGTGTATATGTTGAAGTCCGTTTTTTTTGCAGGCACATTATAATATTCATAGTCCGGCTGAACACCACCGGCGGAGGCCCAGATTATATTTCCATAATGGCCTCCGTCATATTCTGTCCATCCGCCACCCAGTGTCAGCGCGGTCGATTTATGATTATACTGAAGAGAATAGATTCCTCCGTAAAAATAATTGCTTAGCCATCGCTGTCTGATCAGATTCGTACTGCTCAGTGTTGTGTCCCCAATTTGTGGATTCGGAATTCCATAATCGGAATAGGCAGCATCGTTTATGTATTCTTCATAATATCCCTTTCCCCGCGTCAGAAATGCGGCAATGTTGGCGCTTAGCGCAGATGATAATTCCTGATTGAAAAATAACTGGTAATGATTCTGCTGATAATTGTCTGTCTGGTTTGCGTACGTGAAATAATTATAAGTTCGCTTTTTTGAATTAAACAGGTTGATAGAATCTCCTGGTGTACTGTATAAGGCACCCGGATATCCGGAATTATCGAGATATTCCTGCTGAAGCTGCGCGCTGTCGCCATACAGCTTGGATTCGGGAACGCCGTTCCAGGCCTGATAGGTTTTTTCAGACCCCATAATAAGATTAAAGCGGATCGAAGTCTTATTGGAGATATAAGCTGCCGAGAAATAAGCAGATTTCAGATCACTGGTAGCCCGGTCGATAAATCCATTGCTGCTGATGCGGGAGAGGCGCATGTCCACAGTAAAATGTCCGTCAATCAATCCACTGCCTGCTTTCAGTGTGTTTTTCCATGAATTGAAGGATCCGATACTATTGTTGAATTCAGCATAAGGATCGGGAAGGAATGCATTACTCGAAAAATTCATAGTGGCACCAAAGGCACCGGCACCGTTGGAAGATGTACCTACGCCGCGTTGAATCTGGATGCTGTTGGTGGAAGAAGCAAAATCAGGCAGATCCACGAAGTAAATGGCCTGGGATTCCGCATCGTTGTAAGGAAGGCCATTCAGCGTCATATTGATACGTGATGCATCTGTTCCCCGAATCGAGATATTCGTGTATCCAATACCATTTCCGGCGTCTGAACCCACGACGACCGAAGGGGTCTGGTCCAGGATATAAGGCAGATCCTGTCCATTATTTGTTTTTGCGATCTGACCGGCATTGATATTCAGTTTTGTGAATGGCGATTTATCACCTGCCCGGATGGCTGTAATTTCAACCGGCTCCAGGAAAAGTCCGGTTTTCTTTACGGACGAACTATCTCGAACGGGGTATTGCAGGCTGCTGTCTTTGTTATCTGTGTTCTGACTGTAAGAATCCAGCACAAATAAAATGAGGCTGAGAGAGAACCATAATGCTTTCATATTCCAACTTTATGTGAATGGCTGACCAGCGGAAAAGTTGGAAAATGCGTACACGGAGGAAGAAAAAAGAAGCCACCTTCCCTGCGCAGGCATTATCCTGTTCAGGTTCTACGGGTATTATCTCAGCCAAATTATCCTCCGCTTTCAGCGGGGAATGCTTCAGCACCCCGGGAACTTTAGAATACCGGTTTTCCGCCGGTCATACAAAGATATGCATCCGGAAACTTTATTTTATATTCTTGTTAAAATAATCAGATGCAACATCTCCTTAATCAGATTGTCTTTAATTGTCACTCATCATCAAAATAATTATTATGAAAAAAATTCTGTTTGCCATTCTAACTATGATTACCATACTGGCTGCAAACGCACAGTCAGGAGAAAAAAATTTACAGAAACGCCAGGTGTCCGGATTTCATGGTGTGGATGTTTCCGGAGGTATTGACCTTTATCTGAGCAGTGGACCTGAATCTGTTGCTATCTCTGCTTCCACTGACGTGCGGGACCATGTGGTTACAGAGGTTGTGGGAGGTATTCTCCGGATCCATATGGAAAGTAATTGGTCTCATGATATAGACGGCAAGATAAAAGCCTATGTTTCGGTCAGTCAGCTAAAGAACCTCGAAGGCAGTGGCGGCGGTGACATCGTTTTTCAAAATCTGATCACGACAGATGACCTCGAACTGGAGTTATCCGGCGGAGGTTCACTGAAGGGAAAACTAAATGCAAATCATCTTGTTATAAATCAGTCGGGCGGATCCGGCGTGAAACTGTCGGGCAATGTGAAGAATCTGACATTGAATGCCAGCGGGGGAGGAAACCTGAATGGTTTTGACCTGGTTACAGACTATGCCAGTATCCATGCCAGCGGAGGATCCGAAACAGAATTGACCGTCAACAAGGAATTGCGTGCTGTGGTGAGTGGCGGTGGAGACATCACATATAAAGGAACTGCATCGGTAAAGGAGATTAAATCCAGTGGTGGCGGCAGCGTTACCCACAAAGACTAAGATCCCCCTATCTTTGCACTCCCTAAATGGAGCGTAAAATGGGTATGGATCGTAATACGATAATTGGTTTTGTTTTATTAGGCGTTTTGTTATTTACTTATTTGTTCACGGCGACAAAAAATAATCAGCAGCTGGAAAGACAGCGGCTGCGTGAAGCGGATTCTGTAGCTGCCATAAAAAAACAACAGGAAGCACTGCATGTAACACAGGATTCAGTAAAAGTGAAAGTTGCCTCTGGTGACTCGCTGACCGGATTCAATAAGGCAATTGGTGGTGCGGAAAAACTGCTGACGGTGGAAAATAACCTGCTGAAAATCGTTTTCAGCAATAAAGGAGGACAACCACGCGAGGTCGTACTGAAACATTTCAAATTATATGATAGCAGCCTGGTCAGGATTGTTGATTCCAACCTGTCGAACAAACTGAATTATGATATTAATACGGGTACCGGCCAGGTGTCTCACATCACGGATCTTTATTTTGATGTAGCAAAGGTTGAGAAATCAGCCGATGGCACCCAGACCATCACATATGAGTTACCTGCCCCGTCAGGTCTTTCCATTGTTCATCAATATATTATTCATCCCGACAGTTACCTGCTGGACTGGAATCTGACGACCACGGGTGCCAGCCAATTGTTTTCGCAGAACAACCTGAACATCAGCTGGCATTCGGAAATGGAGAAGACACAGACTTATGTTTATTATGAGAAAAGACTCACAAATGTGTGTTTCTCCACAGACAACACATTCGACTATATTTCTTCCAAGTCGGAAAAAACATTTGAGAAACCCGTACAATGGGTTTCGGTCGTACAACAGTTCTTTAACAGAACACTGATTGCAAAAAATAATTTTGACGGAGGTGATATTCAGTGGCATCGTGAAGTTTCCGATACTTCCAATATGCTGGGTACGGCCGACGTGCACCTGCAGGCAAAATTACCCGGAGCCGCTGCCACTTTAAACTTTCAATGGTATTATGGACCCAATGACTATCATATTCTGAAAGCAGCGGGACCGAATATGGATCGCATTGTCGATCTGGGACGCGATATGTATGCATTTGTCCGTCCGATTAATACCTATATCATCATGCCGGTTTTTAATTTCTTTCACAACCTGGTAAGCAGTTACGGCATTGTTATTCTTTTACTTACATTATTTATCCGTTTACTGACCAGCCCGCTGGTCTATAGCAGTTATTTAAGCGGTGCAAAGATGAAAGCTCTTCGTCCGGAGATAGATATTCTGAAGAAAAAAACCGGCGGTGACCAGCAACAGATGGGGGTGGAACAAATGAAATTGTTCAGGGAAGCAGGTGTGAACCCGTTGGGAGGATGTATACCGGCCCTTTTACAAATCCCGATATTTTTTGCGTTGTTTAGTTTCTTTAACTCTAACGTGGCGCTTCGCGGTCAGTCCTTCTTATGGGCGCACGATCTCTCAATATATGATGTGGTGGTAAAACTGGGTTTTACCATACCGGCATATGGGGACCATATAAGTCTTTTTGCGACCCTTGCTGTGATCACGAGTTTTCTGATTTCCCTATATGGCATGAGCATGACACCGGACAATAGTAATCCGGCCATGAAATACATGCCCTATATCATGCCGGTCCTGCTCTTGTTATTCTTCAATCGCCTGCCCGCCGCCCTCACATGGTATTATACGGTCTCTAACGTGATCACACTAATACTACAATTTGTAATACAGAATTATATCATCGATCACGATAAGATTCTCGCGAAACTGCAGGCCAATCGTACGAAACCCAAAACAAAACCTAAGTGGCAGGAGCGTTTTGAACAAATGCAGGAAGCGCAGAAGAAAATTCAGCAGGCGAAGAAGAAATAACACACAAGTATGGAAGTCTGGAAGTGTGGAAGACTGGAAGTGCATGAACTTCATTGTTCCCAGCTAAAAACTAATCCATCATCGGTCAATGGTTAACGGTCATAGGTCAACGAAAAATGTTAAATGGCGCGGTACTTGTTTTATCATATTAAACTTCCCGACTACTTTAGACTCTAACTGATATGCGTATTCTAATGCACAGATGGCTATTGGCAGGAATTATACTGTTACCGTTTTTTGGTTCTTCGCAGAAACGACTGGGAGATCTGACACTGGTATATAATTCAACCATTACCAATACGCAGGACACCAGCCGGAAGATCAGTTCCACAACGAGTTTTTTTATAAAAGGAAACCTCAGCCGCTCTGAAGTGGCCAGCAATTTATTTTCTTCCGTCACTATTTATGATTCCAAAAACGGCTCAGGTGTATTACTCAAAGAAGTGAACGGACAGAAACTGCTTATACGTATGAACGAAGAGAACTGGAATCAGAAAAACAGACGTTATGCCAATCTGAATTTTACAAAAACAAATGAATCCAAGTCCATTGCCGGTTATTTCTGCAGCCAGGCAAAAGCCTCTACGACAGATGGTTTTGATATAACGGTATTTTATACACGAGATTTGATCCCTGAGAATAAACTGTATGATCCGCCATTTAAAAATCTGGACGGGTTGCCGCTGGAATACGAACTCACCAAGGGGAACCTGCATATAAAATATTCACTGGTCTCCATCAGCCTCAATCCGGTGCCGGCTTCTAAATTTGATATTCCCACCAGTGGCTACAGAGAACTGACCTATGAAGAGAGCCTGAAGATGAAACAGTAAAGCGTAAGGCGCAAAGCGTAAAGCGGAAAGCGGAAAGCGTAAAGCATAAGGCGGAAAGCGTAAAGCTGTAAAAGAACAGATCTCTTAGCAATTGGAAGAGATATTAAAAACTTTCTGAAAGTAAAGAAATCGAAAAGATATAAAGTAAAATTATTGAGTAAGCTTTACGCCTTGCGCTTTAAGCCTTACGCTTATTTGGGCATTTGAATGCGGACACCCAGGAACTGCAGATTGGATTTGGTTCCGAAGCTATTTGATACGGGACCGATACTGACTTTATACTGATAGGGAAGAATAATGGTTGTATTACCGCGCTGATAAGTCAGCATGGCATTCAGCGAAACCTTATTGTCGGTCTGCGAGTGAAATGACACCATACTTCCGCTGTATAACGATGATTTTTTTAACGAGAAAGTAGAAGCCGTATTGATCGGCGTGAAATTATTCTCCAACTCATGATGCTTCTTTTTTCCACCACCTGTACTCGCAAATGCCAGGGCTGTTACTGCAAGCAGTAAACTAACCGCTGTGAGACGGAGCGCACTGGAAAAAGATGGTGAATAGTTAGAGGTCATGTTGTAACAAAGATAAGACAAAAATTTTGGTATTTTTTAACCTAATTCGGGCATTTCACCAGTTATTTTAACACAATCTGTGCCGTTTTTGTGGAAAACACCCCTATAGCTTGATTATACGCAATAGTCTGCCCGAGCGTTGCCTTTATAATTTATTTGTGGTTAATGGATTATGAATTAATTTAGTATAACCACCTTAAATGAAAGAAAATCCATACCACCCCGAACAGGAAGAGATCAGGGAATTGCTGAAACAATATAGTGCTCTTAAAAACGGCCGCAAACACAGCTTTCTTGACGAAGACTGCTTTGAAAAAATCATCGATTATTACGACGGAAAAGAGGAATTTCCCCACGCCCTGGAAGCGGCGGAAATTGGTATAGAACAATACCCTTTTTCATCTATCCTTCTGATCCGCAAAGCGGACCTCCTCATCGCCACCCGGAAATATGCACTTGCCCTGGAAGTACTTGAAAAAGTTGAATTGCTGGATTCCAACGATATCAATTTGTACATTCTGAAAACTGACGCTTATCTGGCTTTGGATCAGCAGGAAAAAGCCGTTGTACTACTACAGGAGGCGCTGGGTCATTTTGAGGGCAGGGAAAGAATTGAATTGTTGTTTGAACTGGCAGACGTTTATGACGATTATGAGGAATTTGATAAAATATTTGATTGTCTCCGGTGGATCCTGGAACAGGACTGTGAGAATGAGGAAGCTCTTTATAAAATCTGTTTCTGGACAGATTTTACAGGCCGGAATGAAGAAAGCATTCGTTTACATCAGAACATCATAGAAGAAAATCCTTATTCAGAACTTGCATGGTTCAATCTGGCCGCGGCTTACCAGGGTTTGAAATTATACGAGAAGGCTGTAGATGCGTATAAATATGCGGTGGCCATTGATGAAAAATTTGATTATGCTTACCGGAACATGGGAGATGCTTTTATCCGGTTACGTAAATACAGAGAAGCTATTGAAAGCCTGGAAAGAGTACTAGAGTTGTCAAAGCCGGAAGATGTAATCTACGAGGCGATTGGTCATTGTCATGACAAACAAAGGCAATACGCGCAGGCCCGGTTTTATTATCGTAAAGCATCTCATCTAAATCAGGACGATAGCAAGTTAATTTATAAAATCGCCTGCACCTACCTCAACGAAGGTCAGTGGTCAAATGCAGTAAAGCAACTGGAATCAGCCATCCGTCTGCAGGGCAAACATCCGGAATATCACCTGGCGCTTGGCGAATGCAAAGTACAGCTCATGGAATTCAGGGAAGCCATACAGGCATTTGGCACAGTAGTCCGGTTAAGGCAAAAAAATATTTCAGGCTGGGAAGCTTTGGTTCGTTGCCTATACCTCGCTGAAATGTATAAAGAAGCACTGGAGCAGGTACAACAGGCCATACGTATCATTGGTGAAAAGCCTCTGCTCACATTCTATATGAGTGCCGTTTATTTTGCAATGGGTAAATCAAAAGAAGGTTTGATTCATCTGGATAAAGCCCTCGGCCGTTCACCGAAGTTATTAAAGAAAATGATTGCTCTCAATCCATCGCTGCTTCAATCGCAATCTATCGTGGATGTGATCGCGCGTTACAGAAAAAGATAAGGTTTCCTTACTTTTGCGCCGCCAGAATTCCATAACAAAATAATTTGTCGATGAATTTTACACTCAGCCAGATGCCCGAGAGAGTTAAAAAACCCCGGGAACATGGCATTACCATGGTAATGGACAAGGGACTAAGTATCGAAGAAACTAAAAATTTTCTGAGTATTGCCGGTCCGTATGTGGATGTGGTTAAACTTGGATTCGGAACATCTTATGTTACGCCGGATCTGAAGACAAAACTGGAAGTTTATCGCAATGCAGACATTCCCATATATTTCGGTGGGACTCTTTTTGAAGCCTGTCTCATTCGTAATCAGCTCGAAG
>DASSGT010000790.1:0-2934 GCA_035693345.1 Puia sp.
AGGGCGCACAGGGTCAGAAGGGAAAGGAAAACATGGAGAAAGGCAAAATGAGTAAACAGCACGAGGGTTCAAATAGAAACCGGTCTGAATCAGAAGACGAGGATTAAATGTGAAGACACTGGCAATGAAAGGCGGGGGAAACTCCGCCTTTTGTATTTTAGGGCACGGACCCTAAATAAATTGGTGAATAACAAATGCGACCACTCCTAAATCAGCCGCCAGCAGGGCGGATAATATCAGCGCGTATACTTTTCTTTTTGTTGAACTCATAAGGATGGATTGAATGTTATTTAATGTGATATTGATATAAAGACAATTTTAATACCATGAAATTTTACTATTCGTATTGACACAGTATTTTTACTGAGAATCAACTCATTATTAAAATATCTAACGCGGTAATGATCCGGCTTTAAAAAATAAGGTATATAAAATTTAATTGAATAGTACAGTGCGAAAGTCATTAGTATCAGTACAATACGCTCTCAATCATATGAATCAGAAACAATCCTCATCTTTTAGCACCTTTAAATTGCAAACATTACGTTATTGAATGGCTGGTTTTTAACCTGGCGGATCACAATACCCATACCATATTGGATGACAAAGAACGGTTCTTATAGTGTAGAAAAAGAACCACGGGAAGGGGATAAAAAATGTCCCCGACAGAAAAAGGAGCCTTGAAAAATCCGGAATTCCGCCAGGAATTTTCTGGCATGCATTTTACGGCTGTTCCTTTACCCCTCTCAATTTTATCTCTGAACGCTAAAAAGAAACCGTATGAAAAAGATACTCTGTCTCTTTTTATTATTCCCCCTCGTTTGTATTTGTCAGGTCGGTAAGGGCACCATCAAGGGTGTTGTAAAATACTATTTAAGCGATTATCACCTGAACAAAGCGGATATCGGATCAAAAGTGTACGTGCTGGATTCCGTCTATGCCGGAAATTTCAATATACAGCTGGCAGACACTTTCAAAACATGTCTCATGTATCGAAGTGTGGCAGCGACATACACGGATGCGATATTAATGCCGCTGGAAATCAGTGATGAGATCAATAAATACCGTGCATTAGACGATCAGGCCGTCAGGGATTACTATTCCCGGAATTTGAGTCAGTTGCTGGAGCTGGCCAATAATCAAATGGTGAACAAGTCTACGGTAGACGGTGCCGGTAATTATTCAATAGTCGTTCCCAAAGGAACTTATTACGTGTTCATTCAGTCGAACAACAAAAACATACCTGAATTATTTTCCGGCGAAACCGCGCGGGTATTCTGTAAAAAAATCAGGATCGACAGCGGACAAACGGTCGACGTCAGCTATAAATTTTCTTTTTATTAAGGTCTATAAGTAATTACACATAGAGCCAACTCTTCAGTTGCCTTAAGCTTTACGCTTTGAGCTTTACGCTTAGGGTTGCTTTACGCTTTACGCTTTACGCTTTACGCTCAGAACTTGTCCCCCGTCAATATCGTTCTGATGGAATATGATTGCTGGTGTTTTCTTATATATTTGAGTACACCATCGTACCCTTAAACTGCCATGCGAAAATTATCTCCCGTTGTTTTTTCATCAGTATCGCTTATTCTTTTCTACTGCTTTCTTACACTGCTGACCAGCTGTCTCGGTCCAAAAAAAATAGATAAATGGGTGGCTGAGAAATACTTCGAACTACCACCTCCTCCGAAGAAGAAACACGACCAGATTCTTATCTCATCCAGTCAGACATTTGCCGGAACACAATTATCTTCAACGGTAAAAAAGACGAGCAATATGGTTCCGCTGATCGTGTACTGGCAGTTTGATTATAAAAACACCTGCACTTTAAATCCGGTCATTGCTGAAAATATATTTACGACCACGGTGTTATCGTATGGAAGCCATGGAATGCAGCAAAAGCTGAACGGTCAGCGCATCGAACTGACCATCCGCAAGATCCCGACAAAATTCGCGATTGACGACAAGGGACACCTCATCTTTTTGATCTATGCATATTCGTGGGATTATCTGACCATTCTTCCCGAAGAGAGGGACTTTACAGTGTCTTATAAGGTATTTGATACCCATAATCAGCAAACGAAAACGGGTGAGGTTACACTCACCGGTTCAGACAAGGCCATCGACGTACATATGTTTCAGTCCTTGAAGAAAAAGACCTGGGCTTTCCTGGATCAGTATGACGCCGGCATCGCGGTGATGAGTAAGCATGTAGTAGATAAAATAGTAGCAGAGCTCTAATACCTTTTCAAATAGTTTGACAGACCTTTAAGGGGTTTCGGTAGATTTAAGCCATGAAATATTACATGGCAAAGTATTTTTCCCTGATATGGGTGCTCTACCTGGTTTTCGGTCAAAAGATCTGCGCTCAGTCCCCCGATTCTCCTACGACAGAAATTCTTAAAAACATACAGTCAGTAGAAAATAATCTCTCCGGAACAGACGGCGCGGGAAAAGATTCAGCATGGAATATCCTGAGCAGGATGAACCATTATAATATAAAAGGGGTCAGCATCGCCATTATTCATAATTACAAAACAGAATGGGTAAGAGGTTATGGACTGGCCGATGAAGCATCTCACAGGGCTGTCACCCCGGAAACCCGGTTCCAGGCGGCTTCGATCAGCAAATCCCTGAATGCAGTCGGGATACTCAAACTCGCTCAGGAGAATAAAGTCGATTTGCAGGCGGATATAAATCAATATCTCACAGACTGGAAGTTTCCTTACGACGCAAAAGCAAATGGAAAAAAGATTTCTACCATCGAGTTACTAAGTCACACGGCAGGTCTCAATGTGCATGGATTTCCAGGATATGAAAGGGGCACACCGATACCCACGGTGGTCCAGATCCTGGACGGACAGCCACCCGCTAATTCGCCCGCCATACGCTCCGTTACAGAACCCGGACTTCGTTCTGAATATTCGGGTGGCG
>DASSGT010000791.1:0-6100 GCA_035693345.1 Puia sp.
TTTTCTTTCTGATTCCAAAAAGGAGTTTTAAGCTTTAAGCTTTGGGCTTTAGGCTTTGTCTCCAAATTCCTGTTTATAAAATGCGATGGCATTTTCAATTACTTTCAATGCCATGGTTTTGTCCTGGAATTCCTCCACTTTAACAGCTTTGTTTTCCAGCTTTTTATATTCTTCAAAGAAATGCCGGAGTTCGTCAAAAAAATGTTTTGGCAACTCTTCAATGTTGTTATAGTGATTCACACCCGGATCTTTGGCTGCTACAGCAATGATCTTATCATCGCCGTCGCCATTATCGATCATTTGCATGACACCAAGCACTTTGGCTTCCATCAGGCAAAGAGGAACGACGGGCAATGAAGTAATGACCAGAATGTCCAGCGGATCGCGGTCGTCCCCATAAGTCTGGGGAATAAATCCATAATTCACCGGGTAATAAAAGGAAGAATAAATGACCCTGTCAAGCTTTAGCAAACCGCTATCCTTGTCAATCTCATATTTTGCACGTGCGCCCTGGGGAATTTCAATAATGGCGTTTACGATTCTGGGCGCCTGATTTCCATAGGGAACACCGTGCCAGGGATGTGATACATTCATCTTATTCATAAGTGGGGTTGAGGTCACAAACCTACTCATTCGATATCATAGCACAAAGCAAAAGAAGGGGCAGCTAATGTTTGTGGTTCAGGATCTCCTTAAGATCGACCAGCCATTCTCCATTTTTTCTTACAATATGTACTGTCGTAGTGTCTTTACGAAAGCTGTTTGAAAACGTGTAAGTGGTCAACGAATCATTGATTGCGTGAATATTAATCGGAAGAATATTTGCTTCGCGATATTGCTGGCGGGTATTTTGGTCCATCTTGTCAAATCCCTGCTGCCATTTGCTGATCAGCAAAAGATTGACAGAATCATTCAGCAGGTAGAAACGGGCTTTTTCATAATCACCGTCCAAAGACGCACGGATAAATTGACGCCCTGCATCCTGCGCATCTTCGGCCGGTGAAAATGTTTTTCCCGCATTGCATGCCACGATGAGGCCAAGTAAACAACTGGCAAAAAAGGTTTTCAACAGAATTATTATTAATCAAGGGCGTTTTGGCAACTAACAACTAACAATTGACAATTGACAGTTGACAATTATTAAGCTCCTCCCTGTTCTATTATTTTGTCTTTTTCGTAGGCTTTAATAATGGCTTTTACCAAACGATGCCTTACAACATCTTCTTCATCGAGTTCAATATGCGAAATGCCTTCAATTCCTTTGAGGATATAAAGCGCTTTAGCCAAACCGCTTTTTTGATTTTTCGGAAGATCGATCTGCGTCAGATCCCCCGTTATGATTGCTTTTGCACTGGCTCCTATGCGTGTCAGGAACATTTTTAATTGAAGATCCGTGGCATTCTGTGCCTCATCCAGAATGATGAACGCATTATCGAGTGTTCTTCCGCGCATATAGGCCAGCGGTGCAATTTCAATCGTGCGTGTCGTCATGTAATATCCGAGCTTATCCGCAGGAATCATATCATCCAGTGCATCATACAGCGGTCGCAGATAGGGATCGATTTTTTCCTTTAGATCGCCTGGCAGGAACCCCAGGTTTTCACCAGCTTCTACAGCAGGCCGGGTAAGAATGATCTTCTTGACCATTTTATTTTTTAACGCCCTTACGGCCATTGCAACAGCCGTATAAGTCTTACCCGTTCCGGCCGGTCCGATGGCAAACACTATATCGTTTCTTTCAGAAGCTGTAACCAGTCTTTTCTGATTGACCGTTCTGGCGCGTACTGTTTTTCCGTTGGGACCGAAAACCAGAATATCATTCGGGTTTCTGTCAACAAAATGATCAACAGTCTCGGCGTCATCTCCGCCCAGGATCTGGTTGAAGTAATTTTCCGTCAGGCTGCCATTACGCTCGAGATACTGAAGCAGGAGGTCGATTTTTTCTTTCGCGGTTTCTACCTGTTCAGGCGCCCCGCTCAGTTTAATTTGTGTTCCGCGTGAAAGAATTTTTAGAAGTGGGAATTTTTTTTTGAGGATATCTAACTTGCCATTGTTAACACCAAAAAACTCAATCGGGTTAACGGTTTCCAGGTTGATGATCGTTTCAGTCAATTCAGGGAATTTTAAGTTTTCAAATGAGGTTTCTACAGCATCCGCCGACGCATCTAATCAAATTTAATAGTTTATAGTCACAATTCCGACAACTTACTTATTAACAGATTGTGCATTCATTTTCAGCATCTCACCGTAAGTCATATTTTTTTCCATGGCTATAATTGTAAGCCCGATTCTTTTAGCTTTCGTATCGATTGTTTTTGCGGATTCAATCCAGTTGCTATAATACATCTGATGTGAAGGAGGCAGGGATTTAAATCTTTTTTCTGCCTTCGGAGAATCTGACAGACATTCCAGGAGTTCTGCAGAGACCTTTAACACCCGGCTATCTTCCTCCAGAATGAGCTTAACCATCGCACCTTTATTTTTATGAATGGCTTTCCTGACTGCTGCCTTTAGTGGTAAAATAAATTCACCATTACCCATCGGAAGAAGGGCCTGCCTGGCAATGGGATAATTGTCCAGTTTTCCTTTAACACGAAATGATTTTTTGAAACCGGGCTTTAATTTTTCCGCGACATCCGGGGGAATACAGACATAAGACCATCCTGTCTTTTCTCCTTTTTCCGCAAATTGAAGTATGGTGGTAGAATATTCAACCATGCAGATCGAACTCTTCCCTGTAAATATAAGAGAAAACAGGTCAGGAAACCTTCAGTTCTTCCTCAATGGCCTCTTTGTAGCGGGTGCTGTAAGTCTTAACCCAGTCCGGAATAGGATTATCCGTAGTAATAAACCATTCATTTCCCTCTTTACGCATCTTGAACATAATTCGGTTACCCCGGTCGTCACTGACGTCTACTGTAAACAGCTCTTCGATAAGTCCATTTACTTTTCTGAAGTTAAATTCCCTCAGGTGGCCCTCAGCCTTGATAAGTTTTGTAAACTGAATATTACGGTTGAATTGTACAAGCATAATGGGAAGAATTGAATTCTTAGAATCAATTTTCGTGCTATAAATTGGTAATGGATTATTAATTTATAGATCATTTATCCACATGAACCTATTTTTGCCAGATGGAAGAGGCCGTCTTTATGTCTATCTGCATCCCGGCTTATAAGAGGATTTCCTTTCTCAAAAGACTACTTGATTCAATAGAACTACAGACATATCGCCGGTTTGAAATAGTAGTTACGGATGATAGTCCGGACAGCGAAGTGTCGGATTTATGCCGGTCACATTCCCTTTCCGCTCTTATACGCTATTTCAAAAATCAAAAACAGCTGGGCACTCCGGAAAATTGGAACGAAAGTATCCGCAGGGCAGACGGGGATTGGATCAAACTGATGCACGACGACGACTGGTTTCTGGACCCGAAGGCGCTGAGTGTGTTTGTTTCTGCGATTATACAGAATCCGGCCGGAAATTTCTTTTTTTCCGGATATACAAATGTTTTCCTGGATGACGACCGAACCAGGGAAGTGAAAGTCCATTTAACCAGGGAATGGCAAAAAAGATTGGAGAAGAACCCGAAAACCTTATTGTCCAGTAACCGGATTGGTCCTCCCAGTGTCGTTTTGCATAAAAAAATCCCGGGCATTTTCTATGATCCTACCCTGAAATGGCTGGTGGACATTGATTTCTATATGCGGTTTCTGCAGCATTCAAAACCTCTTTCGATAGCTGAAAACCTGATAGCCGTCGGTTTGGGAAAAGAGCAGGTGACCACACAGGTGTTTAGAAATCCGAAGGTGGAAATCCCAGAAAATCTGTATGTTTTAAATAAAATAGGAGTCAGGAGTCTCAGAAATATCATTGTTTACGATGCTTTTTGGAGATTCATCAGGAACTTAAAAATCCGGTCGGTTGTTCAGGTCAGAGAATCTGGATATGAGGGTCCAATCCCGGATATTATTGAATCCATGATCAGATTTCAGTCATTCATTCCGGAAGTAGTTTTAAGGACTGGTATTTTTTCGAAATTCATTATGACTGCCCATTTTGCCATTCATTATTCCAAATTAAACCGTGGTTGATTTATCCATTATCATTATTAATTATAAGAGCCTGGAACTGGTCCGCGACTGTTTGCGTTCTATTGAAAGATCCAAACCTTCAGTTTCATTAGAAATCATTATCGTCAATAATGATGATTTAGGTGCTACGGCTAATCCACTGCTTTCTGAATTCCCTTATATCCGGTGGATTGATATGCATTACAATGCAGGATTTGCAAGAGCCAATAACGAAGGTATCCGAAAGTCCGGGGCAGAAGTTGTTTTGATATTGAATCCTGACACAATCATACCCCTAAATGCTTTGGACGAGTCTTTTTGGCAATTGACTGCTTCTGAGTATGTTGCCTGCGGGGTACAGCTGCTCAATGAGGATCATTCCCCCCAGATTTCCGGCAACTACTTTGTAACCGGCGGATTGAATTATCTTCTCCCATTACCCTTCACGGGAAAAGCCATTAAAGCTCTTGGAAATCTGTTCTCAGTCAAAGCACCTCATGTTGCAGATTCAGATTCATTAATTGAAGTGGATTGGATCAATGGTGCATTTCTGATGGTCAGGCAATCAGCGATTCGAAAGGCAGGCTTGATGGACGAAGATTTCTTCCTCTATGCTGAGGAAGCAGAATGGTGTGCGAGGTTGAAGAAGGTCGGAAAGCTTTGTGTTTTTGGCAATGTGAAAGTATTTCATCTTCAGGGTATATCCTCCAATGAAGCTTTTTCCTCTGTCGGTAAAGGATACTACAATCTCTTCGACAAAAAAGGGAAACAAATTATCCTTTCGAATCTGGTCAGGATCAGAAAGCAATATGGTCCATTCTGGTTCTTATTCGATTTGTTTATTTATAGTGCAACAATACCGGTATTTCTCATCGGCATTCTGGTGTCCTTTTTTCTCCCTAAATCTGCCAGAACGTATAGTCTCCGCAGCTGGGTTGGATTCTGCCGTAATATGGTTTACGTATGGTCAAAAACACCTCATATCCTTTCAGGCAGACCCTATTTTTATAAAGCCTTGTAAATGAATAAAATTCCGAACTCCAGACCACTAAAAAATGGCACTTTAGCCATTTGAAATTCAGCCATAAAAAATATATTTTTATGATGAATCCTTAAACTCACCGGTATGAAGCCCCTTATAGTATTCATTTGTTGTGGTATGCTTGTCATGTTCAGTATGACGAATTGTACAAAGACCACGCAAACGATCCACGATACGGTAACCCTGCATAAAATAGATACTGTTACAATCCACAAAACGGACACTCTGAATAAGACCGATACATTATATCACGGCGATACGCTGACAATTACTCTTACCCTGCAACCTGGCCCGGATGAGGGTCAAAATACCATTGTTACCAGTGATCTGTATGCTGCATTGAATATAAACTCGAATCCTGATATCAATGTAGGTACCTGGACTTATGCCGCGCAGGGTGGCGGAACAGGTATAGCGAGAACCTACATTAAATTTATCGGACTGGATGGGATGCCGGACAGCGCCACGATCTTGTCAGCCAAACTTTCATTATATGGTATCAGCGTGGGTACGGCAGCTCCCCAGGGAAATTCCATAGGTATCGATAATTCCGCGTGGATTCAACGCCTGACGACTGACTGGAATCCGGATTCTGTGACCTGGAATACAAGGCCCACCTCTGTTACATTGAATGAGGCTACGATCCCGGCATCTACCACAGTCTGGAATAATGATGCTTTAAATATTGACGTTACAGCTTTAGTCGACGATCTGCTAAATACTAACAATTACGGATTTGCTCTGCAAGGCAAAACTGAACAGATTTATCGCAGTATGTCATTTGCCAGTTGCAAAGTGCCTGATCCCACGAAACGACCGAAACTGGTGGTCGTTTATGAAATATATAAACATCACAGCTAAGAAATTTGAAACCCGGTCAAAAGACCGGGTTTTTTATTTCATTATATCACCTAATTTCCCACTCGAATTGGCCTGGTATATTAAAGATTTATATTCAATGAAAAAGGAATTTCGGTATGGAAATGA
>DASSGT010000792.1:0-4952 GCA_035693345.1 Puia sp.
TGCTCCCGGCTGCGCGTCATATAATCCCCTGAGTAATGCCATCAGTGTACTTTTGCCGCTGCCACTTTCTCCGATCAGCGCAATCCGTTTTCCCCTGACAATCTGAAGATGAATATTATGCAGACTTTGCGCTTTTTCAACAGTAGAAAAAATTTCCTTATGTGAAAAATTCAATCCTTCGATTGTAATGGATTGCCACTTTTCGGGTAATTCGGGCGCATCATCCCGAAGATGTTGTTTTTTAAAATCCCGTGAAATGAATCTTGCAGTTTGCACATTGGTGTCGTACTGAACGATCTGAGTATATTGCCATGCTATGTCGTGAAATACACTCGTGAACTGGGTGACAAATCCGAGCAAGGCAACCAGATTCCCCGCCATAAATATCTTACCAGGACCCGTGTGCTGATATACATAACCCACTGCCGTAATCACATAGATTAACGTCACCAGTGTATCTGCAATAAACCATTTCCATTCGTTGATACGCACAGTACGCATAAAAGGATTGAATATATCCTTTACTTTATTCAGCAATCCGCTTTCCATTCTTTTTTCGAGCCGCAGGGTAATGACCGTATTTATATTCGAAAGGCTGTCAAATAAAGTACTTGATACAACATGTTCCTTTTCATTTGTTTCATCCACCGCTTTTACAAATGGCTTGTCAAATTTAAATATCACCCATACGGTAAAGGCCCCCAGCATAACACCAATTCCTCCATATAAGGGAGAGAAGAAAAGCATCGCAATAAAAGAGGAGAAAAATTTAGTAATGGCGTAGAGGTATAAAAACCCATTTTGGAAAAATTCTTTCAGCGCCTCATAGGCCTTACGGATACGGTTAATGGTAGCGCCGCTGTGGTGATCCTGATGCCACTTTACCGGCAGGTGAAGTGTCTGATGATAGAGTTCCTGCAAAAAATTCCTGCTCAGGTTGAATGCCAGGCGACGTTCTATAATCCTGGCAGGTCCATGAAATCCCCACTCCATTAGTTTTAAAGCGAGAATAGCGAGTCCGAAAATCCATGCATAACGAATCATCCCCGCACCATTTTTCTGCAGCGAATTAATGAACCAGCCGTATATCAAAGGGTTCATGGCTACAACAATGCTGGCGAGTATAAATAGAGAATAAACTAATAAATATTGCTTTTTTCGTTGCCGGGCATACTGCCAGGCTGTTTTCATCAATGATATATAAGGATTGGTCATGACCGTCTAGTAACCGGGTGAATTTATTCTGAAACAGATTAAATGGTTATTACCATTCAAACTTAAGAAAAAGCCTAAGGCATTATCCTGTCCCGCTGAAGTTTCAGTGAAAGACTTCGTGCATTATGGTTTTATATTACTTTTACCTTATGGCAAATCCAAACCTGCAGGCTTCTTCGTCTGTCGGAGCACCAGACAAAGAATTTGAGAACAGTATAAGGCCTTCGGCTATACGCGAATTCTCCGGTCAGCCGCAACTCATCGAAAATCTGCTGATTTTCATCAAGGCTGCCAAACAAAGAAACGAAGCCCTTGATCATATACTCTTTCACGGACCTCCCGGTCTGGGAAAAACAACGCTGAGCCGTATTGTTGCCAATGAACTCGGTGTGCAGATTAAAGAAACCTCCGGACCCGTTATTGAAAAGCCTGGTGACCTGGCCGGACTGCTTACCAATCTGGAACCGAAAGATGTTTTGTTTATAGATGAAATACACCGTTTAAGCACAGTAGTTGAAGAATATCTTTATTCTGCAATGGAAGATTACAGGCTCGATATCATGATTGATACCGGCCCCAATGCGCGAAGCATACAACTGAGCCTCAATCCATTCACTCTGATCGGAGCGACTACAAGAAGCGGATTGCTCACTGCACCACTATTATCGCGCTTCGGTATTAAATCCCGCCTTGAATATTATGACCACGCGACGCTTCAGAAAATAATTATGCGCTCTGCTGCTATTCTGAATACAAAAATAACCTCTGATGCATCCGCGGAAATTTCCAGAAGGAGCCGTGGTACTCCGCGTATTGCCAACGGATTGTTGAGACGAGTGCGTGATTTCGCGCAGGTGCTCGGCAATGGAATCATTGATATGGGTATTACCAAACATGCGCTGAGGGCGCTTAATGTGGATGAGCATGGTCTGGATGAGATGGACAACCGCATCCTTTCCACCATAATAGAAAAATTCAAGGGCGGACCGGTGGGACTCAATACCATTTCGACTGCTGTCGGTGAAGAATCCGGCACAATCGAGGATGTATATGAACCCTTTCTGATACAGGAAGGTTTTCTTATGCGTACTCCCCGTGGAAGAGAAGCCACTGCAAAAGCTTACGAACATTTAGGAAAAAAGCCGGCATCTTCCGGTGGGCCTACTCTCTTTTAAGCGCAAAGCTCAAAGCGTAAAGCTTAAAGCTGTTTTAAAATTAAATCAAATATTAATTGAAGGACGTCCTGAGCTTTAAGCTTTGCGCTTTACGCTTTCAGCTTATAAGGGGAAATCCAGTTTTATACTGATATTTCTTCCCATATTATAAATACCATGATACGGTCCGGGACTATTTGGATAAGGTTCAAAATATTTCAGCCTGCTCAAATGATCCTGATATACTACATCAAAAATATTATTCGCAAACAGATAAATATTAAATAAGAGTTTATTCTGTTTATTGGTGAATCCCGCGCCCACACCGGCATTGATCAGCGTATAACCAGGCGTGGCTGTTTCGGTATTGTCAGCGAGATAGGGTCTGTTTTGCGGACCCGAAAAAGCTGCTGACAGTTGCACAAAGCCGTTTACCAGATGCAAATCCCTATTTTTAAAATCATATTTCAATTCAGATATTCCATGCATTGGCGGAATATTCGGCAAATAACGGGTGCTGTCCGTAATCGGTTTGCCGGGTGAAGAGAGCAGGTTCCCATATACAAGCGATACACTATTTTCAAAATGCAAATGTTCGATCGGATGAATGTCTATACTTAATTCTCCACCATACAGGGCAGCCCTTCCCTGACGAAACTGATATACCGTATTACCATCCCTCGTAGAATCATCACCTTCGTTATTCAGGATTTTTTCATTGAAAATATAATCGGTAACGGAATTATAAAAAACACTGAAATTGATGACAGCTATTTTGGTATTGAAATTCAAACCCAGGTCTTCCTGCACGTTAAATTCAGGATTGAAATCCGGATTACCTACCTGATAAATGCCCGTGCCCGGATGCACCCCGTTGGCAGAAATTTCAGAGATATTTGGTGACCTGTATCCGCGGGAAATATTTGCCTTGGCTGACCACTTGTCCGAGAATACATAAGCGATCCCGAGACTTCCGGAAAACCCGGAAAATAATTTATGATAATACGGGAAGGCCTGATATGCACCCACAGTATCCTTGCCATAGACAGGTGTGTCATAGTCGACTCCATTGGATACAGTATACATCTGCTGGTTGGTAAAAGCCCGGCTGTCAAATCGAATACCGCCCGACAGATCGAGTTTTCCAATTGATTTTTTTACCATGGCAAATGGCCCGATGTCGAACTGGTGAAAGGACGGAATGATAAATTCCGTTCCGTTTGTAGATGTATTCTGCTGATACATCCCGTTAATTCCGGTAGTGATATCCCATCCATCAAATGAAGGAAAATAATATTTCACATCGTATACATAAGAATTCAACTGTAGAAATAATCCAGGAATATCCGGTTGTTGCGGGTGACTGTATTCCCTTCGTACGCTTCGCTCAAACCCGAGATTAACGGTTAATCTCCCATACCCCAGCGCAAAATTGTTCGTAGAATAGATATGAAAAAGTTGCACATGCTGGTGCAGCGGTGTGATAGCATAACTGTGCAGTTCTTTTTCTGTGACGATCGGACGATAGGTATCCGAGTCAGTGATCTGTTTTGTAAATTGTCTGGTTGCAGAATCCCGGCTTCCATCAGGGATTTCCTGCAGATCGTCGAATAGCGATATATTCAGATGAGAATACCCAAAGGCCCGATGCAGACCGATCGATGCGGTAGCATCTGTTTCATTAAATGCCGTATTGTATACCCGGCCATCAGCCCTGTCAGAATAATTACTGGCTTCCTTGTGAGATAAGCGTCCCATCCATTCCAGACCATTTTTAGTTCCTTCCATCATCGCAGATCCGCCGAAAAGCCCGTTATTCGTTTGAAACTCCGCCTGCACATCTCCCTGAATTTTACCCTCCGGCGCAGGGGGCGTCGGTATGAGATTCACAACACCCGCTAAAGCATCCGAGCCATAGGTCAGGCTCGCCGGACCCTTGATCACTTCCGCATGATCAACGCCATACTGGTCCACTTCGATTCCATGTTCATCTCCCCATTGCTGACCTTCCTGCCTGACACCATCATACAATGTCAGAATACGGTTGAATCCCAATCCACGAATAAACGGTTTGGAGACATTGGGACCCGTGGTAAGTTGTGTAACACCGGGAAGTTTTGAAATGGCATCGATGATATTGGTACTCAGATTCGCGACTATATCTGCATGACTCATGGTAACGATCGGAACCGGACTTCGTTTAATCTGCGTTGCCTTCGACTGACCGGTTACAACTACTGCACTTTGTTCAGTGTATTGCAGACTCAATTCAAAATTTAGCACTGCTTTTTCCGAAATGGTAATATCCTTTATCTGTGTAGAATGTCCGATGGCATGGGCCTCAACCAGATAAGTTCCGGATGGAAGATTAGCGAAGCGGTAATTTCCGGACTCATCTACAACAACGCCCAGTTTCAGGTCTGCAATATAAACGGAGGCGCCAGGAAGGGGTTTACCGGTTGTGCTGTCCATCACTTTGCCGGATAGTGTTCCCAGGTATGCGGAAAAATTCCGTTTTGAACTGGTTTGTGCGGATGAAATAAAATATATGCCCGAAAAAATAAAAAGTAAAAAAATCTTCAT
>DASSGT010000793.1:0-3785 GCA_035693345.1 Puia sp.
CATTCCGTTTGTTGTATCTACCATTTTTGTGGATTATTCGGAGTATGAGAAGAAAGCGAGACAGGGGCCTTCCGCATTCCTATTCAGATTCTTGTCTCCAGACCTCATAGAATATCTGAAAGCATTGGCAAGGTTTATGGCAAATGGGGTTAGGATAAAAAGCGGATATTTTCTGCTGAATGGCCAGAAGAAATCCATTCAAAAAATCGTCCGGGTGTCTCAAATGTTGTTGCCCAATTCGAATAGCGAGTATAACAGACTCTCACATGCATATAATATTCAGAAAAAATACAGGGTCATACCAAATGGTATTGATAAGACCCTTTTCACGCCAGGAAAAGTTGAAATACCAAGGGACGAACGACTGATTCTTTGCGTGGCAAGAATAGAAGGAAGAAAAAATCAGCTGAACCTGATACGCGCTATCATTCATACGCCATACCGCCTGATTCTGATCGGCGCAGTGGCGACAAATCAAATCGATTACTATGAACAATGTAAAAAGGCCGCAGGTCCGAATATCGAGTTTATAAATTTCCTTGAACAGGAGTTATTGTTGGATTATTACCGGAAAGCCAAGGTGCATGTATTGCCGAGTTGGTTTGAAACCACGGGACTCAGTACATTGGAAGCAGCAGCCATGGGCTGTAATATTGTAATTACCAGAAAAGGAGATGCATACGAATATTTCGAAAATGATGCGTATTACTGTGATCCGGAATCACCGGATTCGATCCTTCAGGCTATTAACCAGGCTGCAGGGAACGATGTCCCTGACGGACTTTCTTCGAAAGTGCTGAATCAGTTTACATGGGAGATTGCGGCAAAAAAAACGAAAGAGGCATATCTCGAACTACTCGAAAAAAGATCATGATCCGGTTTTATTTAACTTTTCTCAACCAGAACGACCCGGGGACCTCATCCTGCATTTTTCCAAGAACAGGAAGCTTTGCAAATATTTCTTTTGGATAATGAGATTTCAAATAATGCAGGGCTCCGATAATTTCAAAAGAATCATTACACGATAAGAAAGATTCCAGTATATACTGTTCGTTCCAAAACATCACATCATCTACAAGAAGTTCCTTGGGGTAGTCTTTGGGTGAATAGATATCATGCACATGTATAATGACTCCTTTTTGTAAAATGGGAAGCAGCTGAAGAAATTCAAACAACACATCTCCCTGAGGGCGGGTCATATGCGATGAATCGATGAAAAGAATGTCATTTTCACCCAGGGATTTGAAAAGATCAGGTTTCAGGTCCTCCACTAATTGCCTGATCACCTGCACTCCCGTTTTTTCGAGCCAGGGCATCTCGTAAGGTTCGATACAGATATGTTCAACCTTATATTCCGGATTCTGAAACCGCGAATCACTGACGGCCTTCTGAATCAAAAGAGTCGAATAACCGCTTCCGATTTCAATGATTTTTGACGGCAGGAAATTTCTTACCATACAATAAAGGAATTCTGCATCTCCGGGCCGTAGTGAAGGATTATCAAAGTAAAAAGACAGGGCATTGGCTGTTTTTTGAAAGGGAATGGCAGCCAGGTCGGTTTGAAAATGAAATTTATTCAATAAATCAAGCTGAACCTGGTCATTCCATTGAATACCCGGTAAATCCCTGTCCCGGTCCAGGGGTAGCTTTAAAAGCCTGTCGTCAAACAAGGGTTCGTAATAGTGATTTGTAATCGGAAACACGCCAACTTTTTTAAATATCCATTTACTCACCGGCATGTTAACAATTCTCATTTTCCGAATGGAAAACAGCAGAACGGATGCAAGAAACGTGAAAGGAGAAAGTAAAATATCAAGGACGGGATAAACAGGTTTGAAAAACTTTCTCAGCTTATATTTTATCATTTTAGACGTTTAGGACGTTTATCAGCATAGCCTCCGCACTTTATTCATTTCTATTGCAAAAAATAAAGATAGCAGATAAGACCAACATCTCCATTTCGCCAGTTAAATCCGGTCGTCTTATTATTTTTATCGAAATTGTAAGAAATTAACTGAATTCCGAACCAGTCAGGCCTGTAACTGTTATTTTATCTATATGAAAATATTGCTCACTTATCTCAGACCCTACAGATGGCTTGTAGGCCTGACTCTATTCCTGGCCGCTTTGAATACGGGTTTTTCCCTCCTCGACCCCATTATTTTCGGAAAAATCGTTAATCTTTCGAATGATTTTGTCCAGGCGGGTAAACTACATCATACTGTTTCTGCCAAAAGTTTTTTTACGACATTCTCCTGGACGCATCCTGGCGTCATCAATCTGCTTCTCTTGTCGGTTGCCGTAGCGATGATGAGCCGGATTGCGAAAAATTTCCAGGATTATTTTATGAATGTGGTGGTTCAGAAATTCGGGGCAAAAGTGTTCACAGATGGCTTACAGCATGCCATGAAATTACCCTATGAGGATTTTGAGGACCAGCGCAGTGGAGAGACATTGGGTGTACTGCAAAAAGTGAGGACAGATACGGAAAAGTTTATAAACTATTTCATTAATCTTCTGTTCGGTGTCATTATCGGTGTAATATTTGTCTTTACTTATGCCGCCATTTATATTCACTGGAGTATCCCGTTGGTTTATCTGGGGGGTATTCTCCTGCTTACATTCATCAGTAATTTACTCAGCAGGAAAATTAAAATCATACAGAAAAATATTGTCTCCCAGACAACTTCCCTGGCCGGTTCGACCACTGAATCCTTACGGAATATTGAATTGGTAAAAAGCCTGGGGCTCACGCAGGAAGAAGTAAATCGCCTGAACAAGAATACTTATAAAATCCTTGGTCTCGAACTCACGAAAGTTAAACGCATTCGCAGCATCAGCTTTGTACAGGGCACATTCGTCAATACACTCCGGCAGGTGATCCTGTTCATTTTAATGTGGCTCATATTCAAAGACAAGATGAATGCCGGACAACTAGTTACCATGCAGATCTTTTCTTTTTTTGTGTTTGGTCCATTACAGGATATCGGAAATATCGTATTATCCTATCGTGAAGCACAGGCTTCACTGAACAACTTCGAGCAGTTAATGAAAAAAGTTCCCGAGCCTGAGGCAGCAAATCCAAAGCACCTGGGTAAGGTGGAAGATCTTAGTTTTCAGGATGTTGTTTTTAAACATAAAACGGCCCAGCATTATGCGATAGACCGCATCAGCTTTGATGTACAGGTTGGAGAAACAATTGCTTTTGTAGGCCCGTCCGGATCGGGGAAATCCACCTTAATGAAATTACTGGTAGGCCTTTACAGGCCTTTGCAGGGAAAAATTCTTTACAACAACCTGGATGAGAATTCGATTAGCTTCGATGATCTGCGCAACCAGATTGGATTCGTAACTCAGGATACGCAACTTTTCTCCGGCACGATTCGTGAAAATCTCATATTTGTAAATCCGAATTCAACGGAGGCTGACCTGATGGATGTTCTGAAAAAAGCATCCTGTCTCAATTTGCTGGAAAGGGCCGAAAAGGGGCTTGAGACGATGATCGGTGAAGGAGGACTCAAATTGTCCGGAGGCGAGAAACAGAGATTATCCATCGCCAGGGCGCTTTTAAGAAAACCCCGTGTGCTCATATTTGATGAAGCAACGTCTGCTCTGGATTCGTTAACTGAGGAAGAAATCACGAAAACTATCCGGCAGGTTTCTTCCCAAAGAAACCAGATTACCATCCTGATAGCCCATCGGTTATCCACCATCATGCACGCCGACAGGATATATGTACTGGAAAAAGGTAAAGTGGTGGAAACCGGTAATCATGCAAGCCTTAG
>DASSGT010000794.1:0-4229 GCA_035693345.1 Puia sp.
TGAATTCGAAGCCGGAAAAAATCTGGCAAAACAAATAAGCGATTCCAATACGGACAAGGATGCACCTGTACTGTTGTTTTATGATTCAGTCAAAGTAACATCTGTTGAAGGTGATATTGCTCTCAGTGTGGCAACGACCATTCTGAATGGCTTTTTTTCCTACTATAAGCATTGGCCAACCATTGCGGGTATGGGTGCCATGGGTGAAATCAATCTGATGTATCCCTGCGCCGCCTGGGCAAACGAAAAAATAAGCAGACACGGGATGGCAGCCGCTACCATCCAGGGAGCCGTGCAGATGGACACGATCATTATGCATGGAACCAAACCCGTAGGAGCATACCACACGATCACCAAAGCGGAGGATAATATTATTTATGAAATGGACGGCAAACCGGCATTGGATTTTGTACACAGTTTATTGGGCGGTTCAGTACCCTGGGAGGAGTTCCCCCTGCTCGTAACCCTGGGTGTAAATAACGGGGATAAATTCGGTGAGTATAAAGAAGAAAATTACGCCAGCAGGCTTTGCCTTGCAATCGATAGGGAAAAGAGGTCATTAATCATGTTTGAGAATGATCTTACCGAAGGATCCGAAGTACAACTGATGCGTAGAAATATCGACTTTAGATACATACAACCCCAGGTAGATAAGCTAATGGCTAAAATCGGAAACAGAAAACCGGTGCTGGCTATTTATATCGATTGTTTAGGGCGGGTCAGCGGATTTTCCGGAATAGCCGAAGAAGAATCGCTCCATGTAATAAAAGCGTTGGGAGATATTCCGTTCTTTGGTTGTTTTTCAGGAGTGGAAATTGCTAATGTAGGTCCAAGTGCAAAAGCGCTCGACTGGACGGGTGTACTCTGTTTATTTAGTCAGGAGTAAAGGATTTCTACATGGAAGAAAGCGCTGATCACAAGAGTACTATTCAACAGGAGCTGGAATATTACAAGAAGCTGATGGATCAGATGTCCGGCCAGAGCCTGCAAAATGATTTCATTATTTCTTCCCTGAGTCATCAATTGAAACAAAAAAAAGAAGCGTTTTCGATTCTGACCACATTGCAGAGAGAATTTTTAGTCACAACACCGCTACCAACGATTTTTGAAAAAACAATAAAAACGATCAATGCCCAGCTGGGTATGGATCAGTCTCTTATTCTCACACCCGGACAGAATGCCGATAATTATAAGGCGGAGCATTGGTATGGCTTCCCGTCAGAACAAATACCGGTACTGGAAAAAGGAGAAGTAGAAATACAGTCGTCTTTTTTCAATTCAGGTCAATACATATTGGTTAATAAATCATCAGGAGCGAATGAATTAAGTGCACGGATTCAAAAAGCTTTTTTACTCATCTATTTTGTAGGAGTACCCATTATTCTGGATGACAATCCGGTAGCAATTATCCTGGCGGCCCGCAAATATGAGCGCCCACCCTTTGTTCCTCCGCTGAATGATGGTGACGCGGATACGTTAATGGCCATCGCCGGTTTGATCAGCATGGTCATCCAGAACAAAAAGATGATGCAATTGAGGCTGCAAAAAGCAGAAGTGGAAAAGCAACGGGAGGCGATCGCGGAACAACGGGACCACCTCGAACAAACTTTACACGAGTTAAAGAAAACGCAGGCCTTATTGGTGCAAAGAGAAAAAATGGCTTCTTTGGGAGAACTGACAGCAGGGATCGCCCATGAGATTCAAAACCCCTTAAACTTCGTAAATAATTTTTCGGATATAAATACAGAGTTACTCGGGGAAATGGAACTTGAGATGGATAATGGAAATATGGAGGATGCAAAAGCCATTGCAAGGGATGTCAGGGAGAATGAACAAAAGATAACACATCACGGCAAACGGGCGGATGCTATTGTAAAAAGCATGCTGCAACACAGTCGTACCAGCAATGGAGCGAAACAACTGACAGATATCAATGCCCTGGCGGATGAATACCTCCAGTTGGCCTTCCATGGCCTTCGCGCCAAAGACAAATCATTCAACGCTATATTTAAAACGGACTATGATAAAGATATGGGATCTATTCATGTCGTTCCCCAGGATATTGGCCGGGTGTTTTTGAATTTATACAATAATGCATTCTATGTAGTCGCCGAGAAAGGGAAACGCCATCGGGAGGGTTATGAACCGACCGTTTCCGTGAATACAAAAAAAGTCGGTGATATGGTTTGGATTTCAATAAAAGATAATGGCGATGGCATCCCGCCAAAACTACTGGATAAAATATTTCAGCCTTTTTTTACTACGAAGCCTACAGGTGAAGGAACGGGATTGGGTTTGTCACTCAGTTATGATATCGTCAAAGCGCATGGTGGAGAACTGAAAGTTGAAACAAAAGAAGGAAAAGGCGCAGAATTTATTGTACAGATCCCGGTGTTATAGACAAATTGGTATATTTGCGGCATTACAATCTCTTAATAAATAGGTCAAAGCTTTTCTGATTCACCAAACCTCAAAAGGTGAACAACTCAATTCCTCTTGGGAATGGAGAGAGATCTATTTTTTCACAATTATTAAGGGAAATCATGACAACAACTATAGCCGTCATCGGCGGAACAGGAAAATCGGGTAGTATGTGGTTAGGGAATTACTGCTTCGGGGCTTTCAAATTAAAATTCTCATTCGAAACCCGGAGAATTTTCAAAATATACATTCATCCATTGAAATCATTCAGGGCGATGCCAGGGATTACTCATCTGTTCTTTCTGTAACAGAAAACTGCACTGCAGTCATAAGTACGCTCGGACAATCGAAGGGTGAACCCCCGATATTCAGTGACGCTTCGTCAAATATTATTCGGGCAATGAATCAAAGAAATATTAATCGATATATTGTTCTTACAGGGCTCAGTATTGATATTCCCATGGATAGAAAAGATTTGAAAACATCACAAGCCTCTGCTTACATGAGACAGTTGTTTCCGGCGATTATTGCAGACAAGCAAAAGGAATATGAGATACTTTCGGCCAGCACGGTAAACTGGACTTTGGTCCGGGTACCATTGATCGAACAAACAGATCAGAAAAGACACTTGAGCGTTGATATGGAGGATTGTCCGGGCGATAAAATCAGTGCAACCGATTTAGCGAACTTTCTGATTGATCAATTATCCGATCAGCAATACATCCGGATGGCTCCTTTCGTTGCTAATGTGTGAAGTGTAATTCAGATTAGTTTAAGCCGCACGTCTCCGTGTTGAACTGATCGTCGCCGTTACCTCGATCTTACAAATATTCTGGAACCATAACCCAGGCTGTTGCCCGTATAATACACTGGTACACCATTTTTATAATATCTGGGTGTGCCCTTTGCGTTTCCCGGCATATTGCTGATCACAGAAACATATACATCAGATCCGTGCACGGCAAATCCCAGGATATTATCGGAGAATCCTGTTTCTGTCACATTGGTAGCAACGCCGTTTTTCCAGACGACGGCAGACACAAGACCCGTATAAGCGGCATTACCGGCCATCCGGCAACCTGCCATATATGAAGTTCCGTTTACAACGGACACAAAATAAATTCTACCAAAGGATAAGCTGTCGGACAGGTAGTAAGGAACATTGTTCTTCCAATAGGTCGCTATTTCTGTAGAATCCGTAAAGTCATATACACTACCAACCGCATATACATCTGCCCCATCCAGCGCGATATCGTAGGCATGCCCGGGATATATGGTAAGGGGCAATTGATTGGCGATCCCGTTTAACCAGTATACTGCATTGGAATGCATTCCTGAATTGGAGCCTGGAACATACAGATCAGCGCCATTCGCATATATTGACGTCAGTCCCGGTTGGTTGGAGGTAAACAATTCAGAATAGAAATCTGTGTTTTGATAAAGATCTCCCGGCCGGCTGCCAGTTTGTAATTGCAGGAAGCTAAATACATCTGTTCCAACTAGAGCGATCGACACGGGTAAAACCGAATCTGCCAGCGCCAGAAAATTAAACTGTCCATTTTTCCAGTAGCCAATGGAATCATTGATTCGCCCCAGTACATAAATATCGCTTCCGGAAAAAGCCATGTCGGCACCCAATGGATTTGTACCTGTTGCAAGTGAAATAAACTGGCCGTTTTTATAATAGCCGACATCAGAGGGAGTTTGTCCGACTACATACACATCCTCGGTGGTATCTTTTTTAACCGGCGTAGTGTCGACGTTTGTAGCCGGCGGCGGCGGCGGAGCCGTTGTCAGATCCGATTTAC
>DASSGT010000795.1:0-13726 GCA_035693345.1 Puia sp.
TCTGCCAATACTTTATCATTCTTTTTTAATACTTCCAGGGCAACATCTTTGGCTTTTGGGATATTCGTATCCGGTGCCACAGCCATGGTAATATCAACCCGCAGATTGCCATGTTTGCTATAATTAATGATGGTATTATTGCTAACGGCCCCGTTGGCAAGTATCACCGTTTTATTTTCCGGAGTCAGGAGAATGGTATTGAAAATCTGAATTTCCTGTACCACACCGGTCTGCCCGCTCGATTCGATCAGATCACCTGTTTTAAAAGGCTTAAATACAAGGATCAAAACACCTCCGGCAAAATTAGCCAATGATCCCTGTAATGCTAAGCCAACCGCAAGTCCCAAAGCACCAATGATCGCTACAAAAGATGTCGTTTCAATACCCAACATTCCTGCGACAGTTATCAGTAATAGAACTTTTAAACCTACGGATACCATACTTGCCAGAAATGATTGCAGGGATGCATCCATATTCCGTTTTTTCATCGTTTTTGCTGCGATCCGGGAAGCCCAGTTTATAATCATCAGACCGACGATAAAAATGAGTAGTGCAGAAACGAGTTTCGGGCCGAAATTGATAACCCAGTTCTGAAACTGCAACGCGATTGATTGTGCCTTGTCCATGTTGATAGATTTTAGTGAATATGATAATTCGATTTAAAACCTGAGAGGTACCAGATCATTTTACTACATTCCAAACGTTATTCTTTCTATTCACATCCGGTAATTTATTATCCGGATCCAATATCACTTCGTTGATCTTAGTGGTGGAAGGATATTTTAATGTCCAAACAGCACCGCGCTGCCAAATTTCGACGGGTAAATGGATGATCTCCGACAGACCGTTTGACTGTATAATTTTCAGAATAACCGGCATGATCATTTTATTCTTGTTCTCTATGGTAATGTAGGCGCCTTTTGCCGGATCATTGTCAACATATTTTACTTCGGTAACTGCCTGGTCCAGCGTCCAGACAGTAAAGAACCACTCTTTCCAAAACCAGTTTAAATCCTCACCGGCCGCGCTATTTATGCAATGAAAGAAATCGTATGGGGTTGGATGTTTAAAAGCCCATGCCTCCGTGTATTTTCTAAAAGCATAATCAAAGCGATCCTCTCCGACTACTATCTCCCGAAGTAATTTCAGACCATAGGCTGTCTTGCTGTAATACTGATAATGTTGGGCATAATCCATCGCTTCGGATACAGTTATAAGGGGATCGCGCAGATCTGGCAGCGTCGATTGATCCAGCCAGGCAAAATGATTTTTACTAAACAGGGCCGGATCGTTTGCATATTCCCCCCGGTTGAAAATTTCATTGGCATAGTAGTTAATATAGGAATTAAAACCCTCGTCCTGCCACATGTATTTTCTTTCATTGGATCCTACGATCATAGGATACCAGTTATGTCCTATTTCATGTGCGATTACAAACCACAGAGGGGCTCTGGCAGATTGCCAGTCATTGAAAATCATCCCGGGGTATTCCATACCGGTAATGTTTGAGCCGATATTCACAGCCGTACTCCACGGATATTCAAAAAAGTTTTTTGAATAAATTTCCATACTGTTTTTTAAATACTCAGTTGCTCTCGACCAGGCAGTGTCACCTACGCTTTCCGGTGGATAGGCCGACATGGCGATGGCATGTTTTCCGGATGGAAGGTTTACTCTTGCAGCGTCCCAAACCAATCCTTTGGATGCTGCCCAGGCTACATCTCTTGTATTTTTCATGGTAAAATGCCAGGTCAGCGTGGGATGTCCTGAAGGACGCATCGATGCTTTGCCGATTTCATCCGCATTCACGATTGTCACTTTCTGATCGCTGTTTGCAGCAACGGACAATCTTTTGATTTGTTCACCCGTCAATACCTCGATTGGATTTTGTAAATCACCTGAACCATATAGGATCATTTCCGAAGGCGCAGTGATATAATAGTCGTAGTTGCCATAGTCACAATAGAATTCTCCCAGTCCCATATAGGGGAGGGTATTCCATCCCTCCACATCATCATATACGCACATACGCGGATACCATTGCGCTATCGTATATACGACACCATGTTTGGTGTATAACCTTCCCATACGGTCAGATCCATCGGCGGGGATGCGAAAACTATAATTCACCTGAATGGAAATTTTGTCTCCTTTTGGCAGTATCGGATGATTTAATCTGATCTGCATTCTGGTGTCGGATATTATCGGTTGAACCGAATAATTTTTACCGCCGGAAATCACTGTCACGTTTGAAATATGCAGCCCACCCTGATCAATGGCTTTTAAACCCATCAAATCATTTATTGCAGGTGTAGCAGCTACTCCCCTCGATTTCGGATTAAACAGATTTTGGTCGAGTTGGAGCCAGACATAATCCAAGGGATCGGGACTGTTATTGATATAAGTAATCGTTACATCGCTGGTTATACTGGTGTCTTTTTCACTCAGGGTTGCATGGATCAGATAACTGGCGCTGTTTTGCCAGTATAAATTTCCCGGCGTCCCATTGGCTGAACGATAGGCATTACCCTGAGGAGGGTTAAAACCCTGTGTAAAAAAATCATGGGGATCATAGGTGGATGTATTCGAACCATTCTGGGCACTTGAAATCTTACAAAGAATAAATAGAAGAAAAAACAGGGACTTATTCATTGGGGTTTTTTGATTCATTTTACTTTTTAAAGCCTTATCTACTAAGGGTTTACCCTTATAAACATAACCTCAGATTATCGTTTATCGCCCATATTATCCCGAAAATCGAAGGTTTCACACTGAATATCGAATAAGCTATGGCAAACGTGAAAGCGTTTGCATCTTTGTATTGTTGAGCCGAAAGCGCAAATAGAAAAGCTCAGAGCTAAATCCGGATCCTTTGAAAAATGACTAATCCTTTGAAAACCGACCTATCCTTTGAAAATGACCAGGCCTTTGAAAACCGACCAGATCCTTTGAAAACCGATTGAATGATCGACCATCGGAAAACATTAGATTCTGAACTTTGTAAACCGAATCCCTGAAAAAAATTGTTGATATGACCTCAGAGCCATTATCCTTTTGAAAAAAACGCGAATCCAGTTATGAGAACCATGTAAATCTGTACCTTTTCTTGACGGAAAATTAAATTTTGATGACCCTTTAATAACAGATTTTAACGGCCACCTTCCGGTGGCTGTTTTTTTATTTATTTACCTCAATAGTACAGACTACCAGGCCGTTTTTATTTTCATCTGCGGTGAAATGTATATTCCCTTTCGGAGAAAGATCAGCCTGGATAAACCGGGCGGATGTACCCAGTGCAGCATGGAGTCTGGCGGCATAATCACCCGCTTTATTCTGACTTATTTTTTCATTCAGTGCACTCCAGTTCAGACTGTCTCTGCTGACAACTACTGCCATTTCATCTCTGGTACCGACGCTATCGGGTTGCATACTTTTATCTTTTGGGAACAGGCGATACCCGGCTATGCCACAGAAGGGTGAATATTTGGTTTTTGAAGGATCATCAGATCTTGGATATGGAAACAAGGTATAACTGCTTCCGTCAGTTTCTTTTCCAAAAACATAAATATAACATGGCGATTCATTTCGAATTTCCATTTTGAAACGTGTACCCGGCTTAACGGGAGCATTTGTTTCGAAAACATTATTTCCCGCTTTTTTCAGTGTAATATAATCTCCAGCTACAGTTTTTTTTCCGTTATATGTTACCTGAACCAACCCAACTTCGCATTCAAATGGTTTACTGGCAGCTGCGCCAACTGCCGGCATAGATTCCAATCCGTATGCTTCACGAACAAAATATTGGAAATGTTTATATCTGACCCAGGCGAATCCATTATTACCCCATTGCGGACCCCAGCTGTTCATGATCAGAAACGCCCCGCCGTATTTCGCGTCGTCATAACCGACAACACACTGTGCATGGCCACCAAAGCCCATCATGCTTGCATCGTCCTGTGTAGGATTCCACACATCCTGTCCCATCATGGGTTGCATATAAGAGCCGCCCACCATCATTCCAATAACCACAGGCGCACCCTGAGAAAGATTTTCCTTTATGGCCCGTAAATCGATCTTGTCTGTGCGGTCTCCAACCGTGAGCCGATTGGATCCGCGCATGCGAAAAAGTCTGGCCTGATCGAGTAACTGCTGATCGGGTTGTTTGGAACAATCCTGATCACTGTATGGAAAAGATTCATAAGGAACAGATCCTTTCTGACTCATGAAATCCATGGCACGGTTGATATAAGATCCTTCACAACCATCCATTCCAATCTGATTATATAAGAAGGCAGGACTGAACTTTAAATTATTTGGATTTTCGCCCGTTCTGATAGACTCGAGGATGGTACGTGCCCCATAAGCACTGCTCCAGGCAACACAACTTCCCTGTTTTCCCTGGTCGCCTACTGCAGGTGCATATTTTAAGAGATTAGCTGACTCCGGTAATGGATTCTTGTTATCATCATCAGAAAGGGATTCATACACTTTTGATTTATCAAACTGACGGGGATCCAGAATGCCTCCCGTAGCCAATTGCTGAACCTGTTGTGAGATGTTTGCTACATTGCAACCGCCTCCCCGTCCCAAAAGGAAATAAGCTCCGATACCCAGCGCTATGATAAGTAGTAAACTTTTAGGTCCCCGAATCAGACCAAATATGAGTGGAAGCAAACCAAATAAACCACCGCCACCACCGCCACCTCTGCCCCCTGAATCACCACCTTCAAAACCACCGCCACTGTCGTCAACATCCGGCTGATCATCTGTCATACGTATCGGCATACCATAGATTTATGGGTGAAGAAATGAACAGTGTTTTCTAGTGCCGGCGTCTCTGAAAATAATGAAAGCAGAGAAGATGAAAAAATTTAAATCACATCCAGCTGATTGCGCAGGAGGTCATCAAACTGATCCCGGCGACGGATAAGATGGGCTCTCCCGTCCAGGACCAATACTTCTGCTGGTTTAAATCGGGAATTGAAATTGGATGACATTTCAAAACCATAGGCGCCTGCATTTCGGAATACCAGGTAATCTCCCTCACGAACCAGGTTTAAAGGACGATCCCATGCGAAAGTATCCGTTTCGCAAATATTACCGACAACAGAATAATTTTTCATGGGTGCCCCCGGATTACTGATGTTTTCGATATGATGATAGGCATCATAGAACATCGGACGTATCAGATGATTGAACCCGCTGTTGACACTTACAAAATCAGCCGCGCTGGTCTCTTTTAGCACATTCACTTTTGTTATAAAATGCCCGGCAGCACTTACCAGGAACTTCCCGGGTTCAAACCAGACCTGAAGTTTTCTTCCGTTTTTGTAAGGATGATTGGCAAATGCCCGTTTCACTTTGTCTGCCAGTTCAAGAATATCTGTTTCCTGTTCACCTTCTTTACTGGCGACTTTAAAGCCGCCGCCCAGGTCGATGAATTCCAGATGTTCAAAATGATTTGAAATATCGAATAATACTTCAATGCCTTTCAGAAAAACATCGACGTCTTTTATTTCGCTGCCGGTATGAATATGCAGGTCGCTAATGCGGAGATTATATTTTTCTACGACTTTCAGTATTTGATCAATCTGATCCACCGGTATACCGAATTTACTTTTATCATGACCGGTTGAGATTTTCAGATTTCCACCAGCCAGTATGTTTGGGCGCAGCCGAATGCCCACCGGATATGAGTGTCCAAATGCTTCGCCGAACTTCGCCAGATTAGAGAGACTGTCGATATTGATGTATACGCCCAGTTCCTTTGCTTCCCTGATTTCATCAAAGTCAATACCATTGGATGTATATAATATGCGAGACGCCGGGAATCCGGCATGAAAAGCGAGTTTTACTTCGTTGATGGAACTGCAGTCAATATTGGCTCCGAGATTCCTGATGTATCTGAGCACGTTCACATTCGTCAGCGCTTTACAGGCATAGAAAAAAACAGTATTGGAGTTTTCAAATGCACTTTGAAGTTTAGCAAATTGCTCTTTGATTTTCTCTGCGTGGTAGACATACAGAGGGGTCCCATATTCTTCTGCCATTTGAATAAGTTCGCCGTGGGTCAAGGGAGTAGACATAGTTGAAGTATGGAAATATGGAAGTGTGGAAGTATGGAAGTGAAATTACAAAACAGAACGGTAAGTACTAACTTTCTTCATCCGGGTCGGGAGAACCCGGTGTATTTTCAAGCAGCTCTCCTTCTTCACTTACAACAAGTGCCTGGGTAATCTCAGGTATTGCGGGTGTGAAATTTATCAGGGAAGGTTCTTCCATACTTTCCCCTAATACTTCTCTCAATCGGGGCAGATCAGCCGTCTGATTGATACCAAAATAATCCATAAAGGTTTTGGAAGTTGAGTATATCAATGGTTTACCTGGCATCTCTTCATTTCGGCCGATGATTACGATCAGTTCTTTTTCAAGTAATTTCTGAATGGAATAATCGCTGTTCACTCCGCGGATCGATTCAATTTCACCCTTGGTGATGGGTTGTTTATAAGCTACAATAGCGAGTGTTTCCAGAGCTGCCGTGGACAAACGTTTCAGAAATTTTTCACCATTCAGCTGAGCAATGGTTTTGTGATATTCCTTTTTAGACAGGAATTGCCATCCTCCACCACTCTCCCGCACTTCGAACGGATAAAATTCGGCTTTATATTTTTCAACGATTCCCTCGATACCTGTGGTGACCTGATCCAATGTCAGTTTATCCTCCATGAATCCAAATGCGTTGTTGAGCAATTCGGTCATTTCCATAGATGTCAAAGGCTTGTCGCTTGCAAAAATTAAGGCTTCAATATGGGGGATTAAATCAGCAATATCCATGGAAACTAGTTTGGAAGACTGGAAGACTGAAAGTCTGGAAGTACAAGTTAAGAGTTGTTTTGTATGTGCAAAGTAGGGAAATAGCGTTCAGATAATAAATAATTGGGTTAACAGATTCTCACAATTCACTAACATTCCAGAACATTCCACCTCCAGACTTCCAGTCTTCCAGTCTTCCAGACTTGTGAAAAGTTATCCTTGTAATGCCGCGGCACCCGAAACGATTTCGGTGAGTTCGGTTGTAATGGCTGCCTGACGTGCACGATTATAAGATAATCGCAAACTTTTTAGAATTTCGTTGGCATTCTCCGTGGCTTTGTCCATAGCTGTCATACGCGCGCCATGTTCAGAAGCATTGGCATCCAAAACTGCTTTGAATAATTGGGTATTTAGAATTTTAGGCATCAGTTCTCTCAGTAAAACTTCTTTAGAAGGTTCAAAGATGAAATCATTGGAAGTTGCCCCCTTTGGTTTGTCAGATTTCGGGATGGGTAAGAAGGGTTCTACCTTGAAAATCTGTGAAGCGGCATTCTTAAATTCACTGTAAATAATATCAACCGCATCAAATTCGTGATTTTCAAAGGCTTTTACTGCGGCCTGTGCACAAAGCTGCACCGACTCAAAATGAAGATGTTGAAATATATCGCGGAATTCTCCGTTTACCTTATAGTTGTTCTTCAGGAAATGTTCATAACCTTTTTTACCAATACTCCATATCATCGTATTGCCCTTGGCCGTTTGTTCAGGATATTTTTCCTGCATAGTGGCCTTTGCCAGTTTAATAAGGGTAGAGTTATAAGCGCCACAGGATGCCCGATCGCTGGTGATCAGGATCAATAACGCTTTTTCTACAGTTCTTGGAGTTGATAAAGAAGAGCTCTGATCACCATCGGCATTGGCGACAATATTTCCAAGCACCTGTTGAAGTTTTTTGGAATAAGGCCGCATCTGCTGAATCGCTTCCTGGGCTTTGCGCAATTTCGTGGCGCTGATCATTTTCATCGCCTTTGTGATTTGCTGAGTGCTCTGGATGGATTTGATCCTGTTTCGAACTTCCTTCAGTTGTCCTGCCATATGGGTATTTTAAGCCGGCTGCAAAGTTAGCGGAACAGGCCCAAAAAGCAGTCAGGTTTTTGAAAAAATCGAATACAGAAGCCTGATTTCCGGGACCGGCGATAAAAAAATTGTACCTTTGCAACCCCTTTATAACTATGTCTAAATCAAAGAAAAGCAATTTACCTGTCATCCTGATTACGAATGATGACGGTATCATGGCTCCCGGTATCCTAAACCTCGTTGAAGCTGTAAAAGATTTGGGAAAATGCGTGGTCGTGGCTCCGGATAAACCTCAGTCCGGCATGGGTCATGCCATCACGATTGGCCAACCCCTCCGGCTTCAGCCAGTTAATATTTTTGCAGGTATAGAAGCCTGGCAGTGTTCGGGCACACCGGTTGATTGCGTGAAACTGGCTGTAGACAAGGTGCTTCATCGTAAGCCTGATATCTGCCTGAGTGGAATCAACCATGGCGCCAATCATTCCATCAATGTTATTTATTCCGGAACCATGTCCGCGGCCGTTGAAGCTGCCATCGAAAGCATCCCTTCCGCCGGATTTTCATTGCTGGATCATAGCGTTGAAGCCGATTTTGACGGTGCCCGGAAATATGCACGGCTGGTCGTAGAACAAATGCTTCGTACCAAGCTGGATAAACATACCGTGCTGAATGTAAATATTCCGGCAGTACCATCAGAACTGATCAAAGGAGTAAAAATCTGTAAACAGGCTTATGCCAAGTATGAAGAGGATTTCGTCGAAAGAAGTGATCCAAACGGAAAAAAATACTTTTGGCTCACAGGTGAATTCGTAAATTTCGACAAGGGCAGAGATTCAGATGTCTGGGCCCTGGAACATAATTATGTAAGCGTGGTACCGGTGCAATTCGACCTGACGAATTATCTGCTGAAAACCAAACTTGAAAAATCCTGGAAGTTTTGATACTCAAGAGAGACAACCTGAAATTTGGCATTCTTCTCGGCATTCTTGGTCCGCTGCTTGCCATGCTTTTATATTATTTCTGGGTTTTCAGCCGTACCATTCAATTAGGAGAATATCTCTATGTCCTGCGTACCAATAAACAATTGCTGACAGCGATCAGCAGTATTTCATTACTGGCCAATGCAATTCTTTTTACCATTTATATTAATACCCGTCGGGATAAAACGGCAAAGGGGATTTTCGTGGCCACCCTCATTTATGGTATTGCGGTACTTGTTTACAAATTGATTCATTAGCGCTTCAGGAGTCGCATATCGTGTATCGTTTATCGATACACGACCCACGATACACAATCCACGAATCAGGACACCCAACCGTCAACCATTAACCTTCTTTATCTTTGACTCTCATGAAATATTATATCATCGCGGGCGAAGCATCAGGAGATTTACACGGCGGCAATCTGATCCGTGAAATTAAAAAGAGAGATCCGGAAGTTCAGGTTCGCGGATGGGGTGGAGACCTCATGAAGGAAGCCGGCGCTGAAATAGTAAAGGATTACCGCGACCTGGCATTTATGGGATTTACAGAAGTCATCCGCAATCTGCCAACCATCCTCAAAAATATCCAGTTTTGCAAGTCAGATATTCTATGGTTCAGACCCGACGCCATCATCTTCATTGACTATCCTGGTTTTAATCTGCGTATAGCAGCCTGGGCCAGGAAAATGGGCTATAAAACCATTTATTATATTTCTCCACAAGTATGGGCCTGGAAAGAAAGCAGGGTAAAGAGTATTCGTGAGAATATTGATAAAATGCTGGTAATCCTTCCTTTCGAAAAAGATTTCTTTCGCAAATGGAACTACGACGTTGAATATGTCGGTCATCCCCTGGTTGAAGTGATTGACCAGTATAAAAAATCAAAAGAATCCGGGTTACAACCTGAAATCATTATGGCTGGCGGAAAAAAGGGGCATTCACCACTGCCGCTGATTGCCCTGTTGCCCGGAAGTCGCAAGCAGGAAATTTTAATAAAGCTACCTGTCATGCTGGAAGCCAGCCGTCATTTTCCTGATTTCCAATTTGTAGTTGCAGAAGCGCCAGGACAGGATGCGGCTTTTTACGATGAAGTGTTGAAAAATTATCCGAGGGCCGGAAGGATCAGAAACCAAACCTATTCCCTGCTGATGCATGCCCGGGCTGCCTGCGTCACTTCCGGTACAGCTACACTGGAAACCGCATTATTCGGTGTTCCTGAAGTGATTTGTTATAAAGGAAGCAAGATTTCTTATCAGATTGCCAAACGCCTAATCAAAGTGAAATTTATTTCACTGGTAAATCTTATTATGGATAAACCAGTCGTAAAGGAATTGATACAGGAAGAAATGAACGTACATAATATCGTTACTGAACTCCGGAAACTGATTTATGATAACGAAACACGAAATCGCATTCATCAGGATTATTCCGAACTCCGAAACCTGTTATCACAGGGAGGCAATGCTTCCGAGAAAGCGGCCGGACTAATTGTGGAATTCGTGAAAAGACAACCTTCCCTGATCTGAATGATCCGATCTTTTTTCCTTTGTTATTTTTTGTGAAAAATCATCCTGAAAATGATAATCAGGATGCCGATCAGGAACATAAAAATAGAAATCCGGTTAATACTGTTCATATAGCGGATCCAACTGTTTGTAGGTTCATTCGGATCCCTCTTCCGGATATAAAGGTATTCTGCCAGTTTGCGAAGTATTCCCATCTTGATATCAAAGATAATTCAGAAGAGCTTCCGTGATTCTTTCAGATTTGATATATTTGCAGCTCTTTCGCCGGACCTCCTTCGCCAAAGGCTTCGGAGGTCGAAGGGGGATTAGCTCATCTGGTAGAGCGCTAGCATGGCATGTTAGAGGTGACCGGTTCGATCCCGGTATCCTCCACTTTAAAAAGGTTAAGTGAATCACTTAACCTTTTTGCTTTATAACACTGATCTGACCAGATCCTTCGACAACTGGGTAAACCTTATATTTCGTTGATATAACAAAATCCAGCGACCTCCGGCCCGACCCTTCCAGCAAAAGAAATAAACAAGTTAGCACCTGGGCAAAATCGGATCGTATTTCATGCAGTACTGCCCAAATACCCATTTTGGGCGGTGCAGGCGGCATGGGTAAAGGACTGGTCCCGAAATACAAATCAATTTTTGTACTAATTATGGCCACGATCATCTGCATTATAAAATAGAATGATACGAAACGTGTAAATAATCCCAAAATAAGCAGCAGGCCTCCAATTATTTCGCCCGTGGCTATCCAGTGTGCAGTAATATCCGGAAAGGGAAATCCCAGTTTTGTGAATCGTCCCACTCCCTGATTCACATATACAAATTTCAGTATACCCTCCCAGAAAAAAACGACTCCCGCCATCAGACGGATAATTAAAATAGCCGATGGCCCGGCAACAGGAGGATTGACAAACCAGTCAATAAGCTTTTTCATTTTATTTATTTATTAGAAGATTCCTCAAACTTCAAACCTTCGCAACAACCTTCAAAACATATTACATCATCTATGGATTACACTTGATTAACCAATGGATTATCAAGAATTCCCTGCCAAACATGTAATAATTGATATAAACTGATTGATGTAACTACTTTTGTGTAAACAAAGAATTTTGACAGTCAGATCCTATTTACCTCATATTCTTTTTTGGATCGCCATATACGGTTTTTGGGTCGTCGTTTTCCGGTCTTACTCGATCAGTCTCACGAAAACGATGACCATAGAATTCTGCTATCTGATTTTTATAACGGCAGACTATTATATTATCAATTACTTTATCGTTCCGTCATTCCTTTTCAAAAAAAAATATATCCTCTTCATAACCGGTCTGCTTGGAACCATCATCCTTTCTGCCTGGGGACGGTCTGTCGTAGCACTCAATATGAGTGTACATTATTTCCATATGCCGGGAAAAATAGATTTTCCTGATCTGTTTCTTCACTCTCTGATTAATATCTCACTTTGGATATTGCTGATCACCGTTGGTAAAATGATGATCGAAAGGTTGCATGCGCAGTCACAGCTGGAGATACTCGAAAAGGAAAGAGTTAAAAATGAACTGGATTACCTCAAAGCCCAAATTAACCCGCATGCACTTTTTAATTCACTGAATACGATTTATGGACATATCGAAAAAAATAATCAGACAGCCAGAAATACTTTACTGCAATTTTCAGAGTTGCTCAGGTATCAACTATATGATTGTGGAGAAGAAGAAGTAAGTCTTGAAAAGGAGATCGAATATTTAAAAAATTTCATTTCCTTTCACAAATTGCGAAAGGATGAAACCTTGGTTGTAAACCTTCAGATAGAAAATATCGAACCGTCTCTAAGGATTGCTCCCCTGCTGCTGGTGGTATTGGTGGAAAATGCCTTCAAATTTGTTGGTAATTCCACTGACAAAGAAAATAAAATATGTATTCATATTTCCACAGTCGGGAAATTATTGGATTGTTCGATTTCCAATACAAAAGAATTTCATGAAGCAGATCCTGACAATAAATCAAAAGGTATCGGAGTTACCAACCTGAAAAGACGTCTGGAACTCTTGTATAAGGGCAAGTATGAGTATCATATCGTCAATGAGACAAATGTTTATAAATCATTTCTAACTATTGACCTTTCATGAAACTGAAATGTATCATAATAGATGATGAACCTGTTGCAAGAAAAGTTTTGCAGGAATTCGCAGGTGAAGTTGACTACCTGGAACTGGTGGGTTATGCGGAAAATCCACTCAGGGCCATACCGCTTTTGGACGGGCATGACATCGACATCGTCTTCTTAGACATCAATATGCCTAAAATCAACGGAATCGATTTCCTGAAATCCTATAAAACGAATGCCCGTATCATCATAACAACTGCTTACCCGGTTTATGCAGTTGAAGCATATGGATTGGACGTTTTGGATTACCTGGTGAAACCTGTCTCTTTTGACCGCTTTTTAAAAGCCTGTAATAAGGTTAAAGAATTATCAGAACTGAAAAACACATCACCTTCCAATACACAAAAAACGCCCGATCATTTTTTCATCAAATGTGAAAATCAGATTGAGAAAGTTTTCTATGATGATCTGTTATATGCAGAGGCCATGATGAATTATGTTATGCTGTATACGACCGCAAAAAAAATGATGGTCTATATCACCATGAAGGGATTAGAAGAACAACTTCCGGTGGAATCGTTTATTAAGGTGCATAAATCCTTTATTGTAAATATTAGTAAAATCAAAAGCATTGAGGGTAATATTTTACATGTCGGTAATGAAAAGATTGCTATCAGTCAGAATCTGCGGGAGAAGGTTATAAACCAGATTATTCAGGATAAGATGATCAAGCGCTGATTTTTTTTACCATTTGTTTCGTGTCAGCATCAAACTCGAATAATGGCAATCCATGGTATCCAATGTCTCTGATGATAAATAAGGATCCCGCCAGGGGCTGGTCATGCAATTCACCAGCTGTTAAGCCTGTTTTTGCAGAAGTGACATATAAATCCTGGAAATTTTCGCCACCGAAACAACAGGAAGTAACCCGGGCAACGGGTAAAAGAATTGACAGCAATTTTTTACCGGTTAAAGGGTTCCAGCGCGAAATCTGCCAGCCATCCCAATGTGCGATCCATAACATACCCTCATTGTCGATGGTCATCCCGTCCGGCGATCCTTCATCTTCCTGAATTCGAATGGCAATTCTTTTATTTTTAATTTCTGCAGTGATTTCATCAAAATCGTAGGCGACAACAGTCAATGTAGGGGTATCGATATAATAAAAAAGACGACGATCCAGACTCCAGGCCATGCCATTGGAAATCGAGACAGGTGCGATTTT
>DASSGT010000796.1:0-3138 GCA_035693345.1 Puia sp.
AAATAAAGAACTGGAATTTCATCAGGTAATGATTTATAAGGATACGATGAAGTACGATCCGGGAGAAGACGTGCTGGCTTCATTTAAACCCGATGAGAAAATTCTTTTAAGTAAACTGATGTTACTTTCTATATCACTGAGCGACAATACGGCCAGCCTGATGTTGCAGGGTATTGCCGGTGGCGGTCAGCGTATTAACTTTTTGATGGATAGCCTGGGATATTTATATACCAGAGTAAACAGCCGTACACCTGGCAGAGAGAAAGATCGTGAAGTGTACGGATGGGGACAGACGACGCCGAGGGAAATAGCAAGAATCATGGAGCAGATAGAGAAGGGTGAAGTTTTGAGTCAGAGAAGCAGTGACCGTATGCTGAGAACCCTGGGAAGGCAATACTGGGATGAAGTTGCTGTTTCACAAATCCCTCCGAATATTTTTGTGGCGTCCAAACATGGTTCTTTGGATCAAAACCGGAATGAAATTCTGTATGTCAACGCACCACATCCATATATCTTCAGCATATTTACAAAAAATAATACCGACCAAAGCTGGGATTACAATAATGAAGCATGGGTGCTGACAAGAAAATTATCTGCACTTCTGTTTAAATATTTTAATCCCGGAATTCATTATGATGCGGCGCCGATCAGTCGTTAGTTGTTAGTTGTTAGTTGTAAGTTGTAACTGATCCTTTAAACAATTACAACTTACAACTAACAACTAACAATTAAATCGTGATTTCTCTCCTTCTCGCAATAATTTCCCAGGAATCAACGATCGTATTGTTTTCTACGATGAGTGCTTTATCATAGAGTGCAACAGTAGGGCAGATATGCCAGGGAACGCCGTACAAAATATCACCCAGATTAAATTTAGCAGAATCGGGAACCTTAAGAACCAGATGTTCTTCGCTGTGTGCTGTAGGGATGGCTTCCGGTGCGTTTATGAAATAAACTCTCGGCAAAGGATTTTCAGAGGCAACTGATTTGTATCCCAGATCGATACAAATCATATCAGTAGCCGGTATGGAAACTATGCGGCTGACAATCAGAGCTGCCCAATCGAATGGTTGCTCTGGTAAATTTTCAGAGTAGCCCTTATCCCAAAAAACAAAAGTACCCGGACTACATTCTCTGTTGCCGGCTGCTGCATGAATAAAACATGTTGGGGAGCCGCCTGCTATCAGAGTAGTGGTATGCCCAACAATTTCCTCCAATGCGTGCTTTAATTTTGACACAGGCTCAAAAGCACGAAGACAATCTTTTGTCCGGATATTTATATCCCGGTCTTTGATATGTCCGTCGTAGGCGTGGAGACCCAAAATATTCAATGCAGGAATTGAATGTAATTTTTCAATTAAAGTAATCGCATTTTCCGGTCTTACACCCGTACGGTTCATTCCGAGATTCAGATCGATATAAACCCGTGCTGTTAAATTCGCAGAGGTAAACAAATCAGAAAGGCCAACCGCGGTATTTTCATTGTCAACCAGACAGGAAAATTGGGTGTCCGGATATTTTTGTATCAGCCTGATCAGTCTCTTTATTTTAAGTACAGTTGGTGGGTAAGCCAGCAACACATCAGGCGCTTTGATCATGGCCAGCATTTCTGCTTCGGCGATGGTGGCGGCTTTGAATTTTTTGATTCCCGCTTCCATCATCAGTGCACAAACTTCACCCGTCTTATTCGTTTTTACATGAGTCCGAATTAAACGTGCATCCACTCTTTCCACCAGTTTGTCGATATTCTCTTTTACACGTGATGGATAAAACAGTAATGCCGGCGAATCGTATTCGTTTATATTTACCGTTTCGTACCAGGGCATTTGGTTCATTTTTTATAGTTGGCAGTTGACAGTTGGCAGTTGACAGTTGACAGTTGACAGTTGGCAGTTGGCAGTTGACAGTAGGTCGTCAACTCTTATACTTTGATACTAAAAGGACTTCACTTCCAGACTTCCAGACTTCCAGTCTTCCAGTCTTTCAGACTAATTCGAACAGCGCCTCAATTTCCACCGGAATATTGTCCGGCAGAGTACCCATACCGACTGCGGAGCGAACACCAATTCCATTTTCTGTTCCCCATACCTGCGCGAATAACTCGCTGCATCCATTGATAACGTAAGGATGTTTTTCGAACGAAGGGACAGCGTTTACCATGCCGAGTACTTTGATCACTCGTTTAATTTTGTCAAAGCTACCCAGGTTTTTTTTCAATGTTGCGAGAATTGCAAGACCCACCTGACGCGCAGCGAGTTTTGCATCTTCCATGCTGATATCACTCCCGACACGACCAATGATCAGTGATTTGTCCGGCAAAAGAGGCCCGTGTCCGGATACATAACAGTGCTTACCGTCGATGAGAAGAGGCTTGTAAACTCCGATGGGTGTGGGTGCAGGAGGTAATTCCAGACCAAGGGACTTAAAATTTTCATCTGCTGACATACTTAAGTAGTTATTAATGATTAGTTATTAGTGATTGGTGATTAAATATATTAAGCCTACCATAAGCAGACCCACAATCGATACGATCGTCTCCATCACGCTCCATGTTTTGAGGGTTTCTTTTACTGTTAAATTAAAATATTCTTTAAACAACCAGAATCCGGAGTCATTCACATGAGAAAACATCAGACTGCCTGCGCCGGTAGCCAATACGATCAGGCTGGGATTAATCGTCGATCCCACAATCAGCGGCGCGACCATGCCCGCAGCAGTGAGACCGGCTACTGTAGCAGAACCCAGACACACACGAATAAATGCAGCAATAAACCATGCCGCCAGAATGGGATGAAGGTTAAGTCCCTTCATGACCTGTGTCAGCTGTGCGGCCGTACCACTTTCAGTGAGTACCTGTTTAAGTGCACCCGCTCCTGCAATGATTAACAGGATCAATGAAATATCTTTTGCTGCTTCACCCATGGAAATCATGCAGGGTTCCAGTTTTTTTCCTCTTTTCAAAACAAGTGCATACACAGCATATGCCAATGTTATGAGCAGCGCCATGGATGGATCACCCAGTACGGTGAAAATTTTTACGGCTATTGAATTTGCAGGCAAAGTCATTTTCAAAACTGTTTCTGTACCGATCAGCACTACAGGCAACAGGGCAGTGATAAAACTATCGGCGATGCCTGG
>DASSGT010000797.1:0-4408 GCA_035693345.1 Puia sp.
TTTACAATGGCCGGAGGCAATGATGATTCGTGCGAGTGAATGATTTTCCACTGACCCTCGCTTTTCCTAAACACATTGGTAATGTAGTAGTTGTTCATTTTGATGTAATCTCCATTTTTTAACTGCGCTTCTATATTGCCGGTCCAGCCAACAATCACCAGGTTTTCGTCAATGACGTTTATTTTTTCACTTAAAGTTGTAATCTTCTGCTCTTTGAGTGCCGTATAATATTCGGTGCATATTTTTTTTAACTCCTCATAATTTCTCATGGTCCCTTCGCCGCTGAAATGCAAAAAAGACGGTGAAGAATCATAGCCACTCAAAAAAAGATCCAGCTGAGCTTCTTCGGAATATCTGGTGAGGCTATCCGAAATGCTTTTTACTTCCCTGGCAATGCTATTTATGTCAGCGTTCTTCATTTTTTCATTTTTTTGGTTAAAGCAGGATTTTTTTTCCCTTTCTTGTCCAAATACCCTTCCCCATCCCGTCTTTAGTATATAAGACAATGAAACCACGCACAATGAAAACTCTAATAAGTTAATAATCAGCCCGTTCAACCTCCGGACAAAGTTATTTAAAAATTAAACTGCCGGTTAACAGATGCTCATTCTCATTACCAATTTTATAAAAACTAAAAAATGTCAATCGAAAAAAACAAAGCAGCCGTTCGTGAGTTTACCAAAGTATTCAAAAACCAACACAATGTAAATGGTGTTGATCACTTGTTTGCAAAAGATTTCAAACACAATTTCAGAGCTCCGGTAAGTCATGGCTTACAGGGTTACAAGGAGATTGGAACTGTTATGAATACTGCATTCCCTGATGTAGTGGTTACCGAAGACCGCCTGATCGCAGATGAAAGCATTGTGGTAGAAATGAGCCATGCGGACGCAACGAATTCCGGTCCCTACATGCACTATCCTGCGACCAATAAAAGAATTCATTGGACAGAGATTCATGTTTACAAATTCAACAAGGAAGGGAAAGTCATTGAACACTGGATTGAAATGAGTATGCTGGAATTGATGATGCAGATTGGTGCAGCCAGGATGCTGTAGTTAGAGCCAGTCACCGGCACGGCGAAATAACAAAGTATTTTTTAAAAAGCTAAAACCAACAATCATGGCAACGATTATTCAAAAGGTAGTATTCAAACACACGAAAACAAAGCAATTGTATGACCTTTACATGGATATAAAGCTTCATGGTATGATTACCGGAGGACCCGTAAAGATATCTGCAAAGCCGGGAAGTAAGTTGGAAGTATTTGGAGGTTATATATCAGGCAAAACACTCCAGGTGGTAAGAAACGAGTTAATAGTTCAGCAGTGGAGGGGTTCTGACTGGAATAAGAAAGATTCCGACTCTGCATTCATACTTTCGTTTGAACAAAAAGGAGAAGATGCTATATTAAACGTAATTCATGCAAACCTTCCTGACGATAAAGCAGCTGGTCTTGATAAAGGTTGGTATGACCATTACTGGAATCCCTGGAAGCAGCATCTTGCAGGCAGGCCAATTACAAGACCTGAAAATCAAAAATAATTATGGCATTGGGCAGGTTAAAATCAGTTCGAATTAAATTATTTGAAATGAAAGAATTTTTATTCTTATTCAGAGGAGGCGATGCAAAGGAAATACAGCATTCTCCTGATAAATTTAAAGCTCACATGGATAAGTGGATGGTATGGATGAGTGAACTTGCAAATAAGAAACAATTTGTGAGCGCCCAGCCACTCACTGATACGGGTATGCAAATTACAGGCACAAAAAAAATAATATCAGACGGCCCATACCTGGAGGGGAAAGAATATGTGGGTGGCTATCTTGTATGCCTGGCCGAAAGTTATGATTCCGCCCTTGATATTGCAAAAGGATGCCCAATACTTGACTTTGATGACGGTGTTGTGGAAATAAGAGCAATTAAGGAGGCGGAATAATGAAAAGAACTTTATGTAATTGAACCACGGCCACAACATAAACAAACTTACAGACCATCTTTTCCGCCAGGATTCGGGGAGGATGGTTTCCGTATTGACAAAAATCTTTGGCATAGAAAACCTCGAAACAGCGGAGGATGTGGTTCAGCAAACTTTTTTATCTGCCATTGAAAATTGGACAGTGAAGGGCATTCCGGATAGTCCCTCGAATTGGCTTTTTATGGTAGCAAGAAACAAAGCGATTGACGTAATTCGTAAGAATAAGCATTCCGTTAGTTATGATTTTTCCGATAATGAAAGAGTTCTTTTGACTTCAGAATATACACTCGCTTCTACAATGGAAAATCTTTGGAAAGAAGAACTCATTAAGGATGATATGTTAAGAATGATGTTTGCAAGTTGTCAGCCTGGCATTTCATCAGAAAATCAGATCACGCTAATCTTAAAAACTTTATGCGGTTTCAGTACAGCGGAAATAGCAAGAACATTACTTACAACCCAGGACACTATTTCTAAAAGGTTGTATCGCACCAGGGAATATTTTAGGGAAAATAAAGTGAAACTGGAAATACCATCGGTAGCAGAATTAAAAGAGCGGACAAATGCTGTTTTGAATTCGATTTACCTTTTGTTCAATGAAGGATACAATTCATCAAAGTCAGAACAATTAATTCGCAAAGATTTAATGACGGAAGCGTTGATGCTCTGTAAACTGCTTATTGATAATAATCATACACAACTGCCGGAAGCATTTGCGCTGATGGCTTTAATGTGTTTCCACGCAGCGAGAAGTGAAAGCCGGTTGACTCAGGAAGGTGACATCATTCTTTTGCAATATCAGGACAGAACCAAATGGGATTTCGCCATGATTGAATTGGGGAACTGTTACATGAGCAAAGCGGCATCGGGTAGTGAAATAAGTCCTTATCATTTAGAGGCCGCCATTGCCTTTGAACATTGCATTGCAAAGGACTTTAATAGCACAAATTGGGAACGGATATTAGAATTATATACATGGCTTTGCCAATTTTGGCCTTCACCCATTTGCGAATTAAACAGGATAGTGGCAGTAATGCAGGTTTCCGGTGCAGAGAAAGCTTTGGAATCTTTGCAACAAATTCCTGAAAAGGAAAAGCTAAAAACATTTTACCTCTATCATAGCTTGCTTGGTGAGATCTCCCTTAGATTAAACAGATTTGTTGAGGCCAAATCATACTTTGAAACGGCCAGAGGTCTTACAAACTCAGAGGGAGAGAAGCAGGTATTGCAAAATAAAATAGCATCATTTCCGAAGTAAGGGTTTAGTGTAATTAAAATTCTACTTCATTTATTATAGCTTTAACTCGTCTAACGATTTAAAAAAAACAAAGAAATGTATAAGGCAAAGTATTTAAGTCCCATGATACCTTCGTTTGATATGGAAAAGACGGTGTCATTTTTTAAAGATCTGCTTGGCTTTAATATTAGCATGGATGTCAAAACCTACGTTATTTTATCAAAGGACAATCTGACGATACACATCCTTCCTGCCGGTTCAGACATCGGAGAAATGGAGTTTTACCTCGAAGTAGATAATATTGATCTGTTATGGAATAGTATAAAAGACAAACTGAATGGAATAAAATTCAAAGAACCTTTTGACCGGGAGTATGGAATGCGTGAGGTTCATATTATCATTCCCGAAACGAAAACACTTATGTTTATAGGCCAGGTGATGAGGCAATGATCCGCTGATTTCTAAATGAATTCTTTATGCATATTCTGTTATTCTTTCTTTTCGCCCATTTTGCATTGAAATCAGATCTAAAACCAGCTTACGCGTATTAATTTAAAACATGCTCCGGATTGGGCGTCCTGACTTCCAGAATTTTCTTGTTATAGCCAGTCGATTCAATGGGGACACTCGATTGGATCTCCTTCACGAGTTGTTCAACCAGTTTCTTTCTTGAAAAATCTGTTGCCACCACCAGGCTGATTTCGCGTACCGGTTTTGGATCTGCAAACTGGCAAAGCTTTTTCATTTGCGAAGAATCGAGACCGAAAGAAGCCAGTTTAGGAATGATCGTTACGCCATGGTGGCTGTCAACTAGATTAATCAGTGTCTCGATACTGCCTGCTTCATAGTGCAGCGTTTCATTGACTAAGTCTGTTTTTCTCAGTTCGCAGAGGTTGAAAACCTGGTTACGTAGGCAGTGGCCTTCCTCCAGAAGCCAGAGATGACTGATATCTATTTCCTCCGGTTGAAGTAAACGCTTGGCGGGTAACTTCAGACATGCAGAAGCGTAGGCATATAATTCTTCGTCGAATAACTTGTGTTCTGAAATTCCAATCTCATGTAATGGGGTTGACAGCAATCCCATATCCAATTCTCCGGATTTTAAGCTCGAAATAATTTCATCCGTTACCATTTCTTTAATGAATAGTTTCAGATCCGGATTCTTTTCACGAAAGGACCTCAGAAACAGGGG
>DASSGT010000798.1:0-3174 GCA_035693345.1 Puia sp.
CACCGGACAATCCAATGTATCACTGGCAGATTTTATTGCACCGGCAGATTCCGGTAAAACGGATTATATCGGTGCTTTCTCGGTTACCATTGAAGGCATTGAAAAACATATCACGCGGTTTATGGAAGATCTGGATGATTATAATAAGATCATCTTACAGGCACTGGCTGACCGGCTGGCAGAAGCATTTGCAGAATGGCTGCACAGAAAAGTGCGCATGGAGTACTGGGGATATGAAAAATCAGAACAGCTTACAAACGAACAATTGATCAGGGAAGAATATACTGGTATTCGTCCGGCACCGGGATATCCCGCCTGCCCCGATCATACAGAGAAATACAAATTATTTCATTTGCTGGGTGGAGAAAAAACAACGGGTATTACACTTACAGAGTCACTGGCGATGTATCCGGCATCATCTGTCAGCGGCTGGTATTTTGCCAATCCTGAGAGTAAATATTTTGGTATCGGAAAAATAAGCCGTGACCAGGTAGAAGATTATGCTTCCAGAAAAAATATGGAGGTATCCGAAGTTGAAAGATGGCTTAGGCCTGTTTTAGATTATGATGCTTAGAACTCAGGATGAGCTTTCATAGAAAAATATTTCAGCGAAAAATGATGGTCATTCATCCGGAATGACTGAATTAACAACTGATTAAAAAGAATGGTGTAAATTGCGGCCTGAAAAAATTGATATCCCCAATGATGAGTAACCGAAACATGGTGTGCAGGTATTTTGTGTTTATCATTTTAATGCTTCCAGTATTTGGCCTGGCACAACAATCCGGCAGTCAGATCATAACATCTTCTCCATCCAAAACGACAGGCAAGAAAGTCAGGAAACATGAATTATACTTCTCCTGGGGATATAATAAAGAATGGTATACCAATTCTAATGTCAGTGTAAGTCAACCTGCCCTGGGTAACTCTTTTACTTTTACCAATGTGAAAGGTGTAGACCATCCGGGCTGGGAGAATGAACAGTTTTTTACAAAGGCCCTCAGTATACCGCAATACAATTACCGGCTCGGTTATTTTATTGACAGGGATAAGGGATGGGGTGTTGAAATAAATTTTGATCATACAAAATGGTTATTCCCCAATAACCAGATGGTTCACATTAAAGGAAAGATCAATAATCATCCCTTCGAGGGCCAGGTCTTCTTCGCAGACAGTGTGGCCGGATCAGATTCAAGTTCTTATCACTTCCTGAATAATGGTGCGAACTTTTTACTTTTTAATGTTGTAAAACGCTGGCATATATGGGCGAATAAAAAGCAAACCATCATGGTGGACGGACTGGGAAAATTGGGTATAGGTCCCGTTATTCCACATGTGCAGGTAAAGTATTTTGACCAACCGCCAAATGATCAGCACTTCCAATTGGGCGGATGGAATGCAGGTCTGGAAGCGGATCTGAAAGTTACCTTTTTCCAATATGTATATCTCGAATACGCGAACAAGGTGGACTATGCCCGGTATACGAATCTGAAAATATATCAGGGTACCGACAAGCAGGCCTTCGGTACTTATGAAATGATTTTAAATCTGGGAGTTACCGTTCCCGTCGGGAAAGTAAAGTAAGGCCAAGGCTAAGGCTTAAGGCGAAGGCTTCAAATTACTTTTTAAATCTTTCCGTTTTTAATATGTCTCTTTAGTGGAGATCTCATTCCTAAAAATTATTTATTGCCATAAGAAATATGCCTCAGCTTTGCCTTAGGCCTTAGGCCTTAGCCTTCGCCTTACGCCTTAGCCTTCACAGACGGAAATTTTTTCTCAAACAACCACCAGATAGTTTTGCGTTTTTTCAAAAGATTATAATTGATCGAGATATACATATTGATATGATTCATGGCTTCATCCATATCATCCGTAATCAACAAGAGGTCGAGGTCCTCTTTCTCAATGGTTTTTTCATTAATCATCTTTTGGATCATCTCTACCAGATGATGGTAATAGGATTTACCAAATAACACCACCGGAAATTGGGTCAGCGATTTTGTCTGAATCAGTGTGAGAGTATTGAACATTTCATCCAGGGTTCCAAAGCCACCCGGCATCACAATAAATGCATAGGAATATTTTAGAAGCATCGCCTTCCGCAGAAAAAAATAATCGAATGTAATCCATGTATGCATATACTTGTTAGGCTGTTGTTCCATGGGCAGGCGAATATTGCATCCTACCGATTTACCGCCATTTTCAAATGCTCCGCGGTTTGCTGCTTCCATAATACCGGGACCACCACCCGTCATAACGGTAAAACCGATTTTTGCAATACGTTTCCCGAAGTCCCTGGCAATTTCATAATATGGATTATCCTCTTTGAATCGTGCGGATCCGAAAATCGTGATGCAGGGTCCGACAAAATAGAGGGCGCGGTTTCCCTCCAGGATCTGCCTGAATACCTTCCATGCAAAAGCCAGTTCGAAACTGCGGCTTTGCGGACCGTCAAGGTACAGGGGTCTTTTTGCCTTTATTGGTGGAGGCGCTTCAGATGATTTTTTTATGTGCGTAACAGAATCTACAGCCATGTGAACTATTCTTTAATAAAGTAGAAGTAAATTACGTATCGAATATAACAAACAAAGAATGGCTTCCCTTCGAATCATCAGTTATAATGTAAACGGCATGCGCGCCGCGATGAAAAAAGGTTTGGTGGACTGGTTGAAAACAGATCCCGCTGATATCATTTGCTTTCAGGAAACAAAAGCAGAAAAAGATAATGTGGCTCATGCAGAATTTACATCACTGGGCTATCACGATCTTTGGTTCAGTGCGCAGAAAAAAGGATATAGCGGAGTGGCTGTGTTAACAAAAATAAAACCTTCCAATGTCCAGTATGGCACCGGTCACCAGGTGAGTGATGACGAGGGAAGGGTTATCCAGCTTGATTTTGGTGATATTCGGCTGATCAATGCCTATTTCCCTTCCGGTACTTCCGGTGAAATCAGACAGGGATTTAAATATCAATGGCTGGATGAATTTTATATCTATCTGGAAGAACTGAAGAAAAAATATCCGCGTCTTATCCTATGCGGTGATTACAATATTGCACATAAGGAAATTGACATTCATGATCCAAAAGGAAATAAAAATTCGTCGGGATTTCTACCGGCCGAAAGAGCCTGGATGGATAAATTTCTGGACAGTGGCTGGACAGACTGTTTTCGG
>DASSGT010000799.1:0-2248 GCA_035693345.1 Puia sp.
AAAAGACCTCATGAGAAATGGGATAAAATGATGCTGATTGATTTTCCTTTGAAATCCGATTTCGATAAATTTAATCAGAGAAAAGCGAGTGGTCTTGTCCCGAAGAATGCGAAATTGGGAGGCGGTATTGCGATACACGGCACATGGCCACACGATGATATGGCGGTTGATTTATTCCAGAACTGGACCAACGGATGCATTGCACTGAAGAATGAGGATGTGGATGAACTCTATGAAATCCTTCCGGTAGGTACAACCGTTACGATTATTAAGGAGGACAAGAATCATGAATATGATGACAATTAAGCGTAAAGCGTAAGGCGTAAAGCGCAAAGCAAAAAATAAAGGAAATTATATTATGATAGAGAGTACCGGAACGGTACTCTTTTTTAATTTACTTAACAATTACACAAAGCCTTACGCTTTACGCTTTGCGCTTTAAGCCCTACGCTTGAACCCTCCCTCTTTTGATTTCCTCTACTACGGATGGATCAGTGAGCGTAGTAATATCTCCCAGATTATCCAGTTCACCCTCAGCGATTTTCCGCAGAATGCGACGCATAATTTTTCCACTGCGTGTTTTGGGCAGGCCGGAAACAAATTGAATGGTATCGGGCTTGGCGATCGCACCTATGATCTGATTAACCATTTTTATAACGCCGGCTTTATCGTCCGCTGAAACCCGGTGTTGTCCGTTCATCGTAACAAAGGCATAAATACCCTGCCCCTTGATATCATGCGGGAAACCCACCACCGCGCTTTCTACCACATCCGGATACATATTAATGGCGTTTTCCACTTCAGCCGTACCAATCCGGTGGCCGCTTACATTCAGTACATCATCCACCCGGCCGGTGATGCGATAGTTACCTTCTGCATCCCGCAGAGCTCCGTCACCTGTGAAATATAAATTCGGGTAAGCAGCAAAATAATTCAACCGGCATCTCTCATGATCCCCATAAGTGGTTCTGATGATAGAGGGCCAGGGAAAACGTATACACAGGTTACCTGAAACAGGCTCGCCCTTCGCACCCGCATGAAAGACACCGTCTTTTCCTGCATCGGAACCGGGCACCGGATTTCCTTTTTCATCCACCAGCAATGGAATAATCCCCGGCAATGGGAGCGTGGCATAAGAAGGTTTCCCCTTACTGATCCCCGCCATATTTGAAATCATAATACCGGCGGTTTCTGTTTGCCACCAGGTATCGACAATCGGACAACGATTTTTACCGACATGGTCGTCATACCAGTGCCAGGCTTCTTCATTAATGGGTTCTCCCACGGTGCCCAGCACACGAAGCGATGTCAGGCTTTTATTTTTTAGCGGCTCGGTACCCGATCCCATAAGACTGCGGATGGCAGTAGGAGCGGTATAAAAAATATTCACTTTGTATTTATCGATGATATCCCAGAACCTGCCTGCATCCGGGTAACTGGGTATTCCTTCAAACATAATACTGGTGGCACCTGCAGAAAGCGGTCCGTATATCGTATAGCTGTGTCCCGTGATCCATCCCACATCGGCCGTACAGAAATAAATTTCTCCCGGCTTATATTGAAACACATTTACAAAACTGTAGGTGGTATAAATCATATAACCCGCACAACTATGTACAACACCCTTCGGTTTACCGGTTGATCCGGAAGTATAAAGAATGAAAAGCATATCCTCTGCATCCATGGTTTCAGCAGGAATTTCCCCGATGGTAACTTTTTTCATTTCGTCCTGCCACCATACATCTCTTCCATTTTGCATCCGAACATCATTTCCAAGATGTTTATAAACGATCACCTTTTGAATATAGGATGTCTTATTCAGTGCTTCATCGACTGTTGCTTTAAGCCGTACATCTTTTGGTCCCCGGTTTCCACCATCTGCCGTTATCACGACTTTGCATTTGGCGTCATCAACCCGATCGGCGATGGATTGTGCCGAAAAACCACCAAACACAACGGAGTGGATCGCCCCCATACGCGCACAGGCCAGTACGGCAATAGCGAGTTCCGGAATCATGGGCATGTAAATACAAACGCGGTCGCCTTTCTGAACACCATTATTTTTTAGCACCTGAACAAAACGGCATACTTCAGTATAAAGTTCTTTATAAGTCAGAATCCGGTTTGGAACCGAAGGATCATTGGGTTCCCAGATAATCGCAGGCTGATCCGCTTTATCGGCCAGATGACGGTCCAGACAGTTCTCGGTGATATTTAATTTTGCACCTTTAAACCAGCTCACGCGGGG
>DASSGT010000800.1:0-5083 GCA_035693345.1 Puia sp.
CCAACATAATCCACACCAACCAGTTTCACGATGTAATCAATGTGATCAAGCAACACTGAAAAAGGCGGACGTATTCCTTCATATTCGCTTTTATATTTTCGTGCAAAATAAACACCTGCTGTCATACCAGAATTTTTTGTCCTCATTATGGAATCAAATTCATTCTGGTGTAGTTTAATAAAGGCTTCTTTTTTACGACCATAGGTTGAATCCAGAAATTCTGAATAAAAATTTACCTGTATCACGCCCCCATTTTTTGCAATCGCCTTTATCTGATCATCTTTCAGATTCCGGAATACTGGACAAAGCGCATACACAGAACTGTGAGATGCAATAACAGGCTTGGTTGTAGTGGCTATCACGTCATTGAAGGTTTTCTCTCCGATATGGGAAACGTCAACCATCATACCCAGTTGGTTCATTTTTCTGACTACCTGCTTTCCGAAGTCATTTAATCCATAAGAGGTTACTATAAATGCGTGCTGGGATTCATCCATAGCAGATGTGGACCAGGATGTACTATTATTCCAGGAAAGCGTCATATAGCGAACGCCTCTTTTGTAAAAACTGTCGATATAATCGAGGTTGTCCTCGATCATGTGGCCGCCCTCTACCCCGGACAGACAGGCGAGTTTGTGGTTGGCAACAGCCCGCATGATTTCCTTGTAGGAGTATACGATCTGCATTGTTTTGGGGTTCCTTCCGGCGATTGCAAAAAGGGAATCAAGTTCCTGATTTGCAAATCTAAAAGCGGACCCTTTTCCGTAATGATCATCGCAGAATATCGACCAGACCTGAATTTTCACGCCACCTTCGCGAATACGCTTCAGATCTGTTTGTGTAATCCCTTTGAGATCGCTGTCAAAAATCACGTGCGCCTCCACTGCTTTACTAAGAAAATCATTATGCGTATCCACCAGGATGGCTTTATTATGAATTTTTTTAGCAGATTGAGCTTTGGAAATGCTAGTCATTAACAGACACAAAAAAATCAATGAATACCGCATATTTTTTTGAAATTGTAATGGCCTCCCTAAATGTAAAACATTCATCTATGGATCTTGAAACCATTCGAAAATATTGCCTGGAAAAAAAATCAACGACAGAATCTTTTCCGTTCGGAGAAACAACATTGGTATTTAAAGTAAGTGGAAAGGTATTTCTTCTTATGGGATTGGACAATGTACCATTACAGTTCAATGTGAAATGCGATCCGGAAAAAGCAGAAGAGCTGAGAGAAGAATACAGTTCAGTGCTTCCGGGCTATCACATGAATAAAAAACATTGGAATACGGTGATTCTGAATGGTCAGATACCTGCAAAAAAAATACGCGAAATGATCGACGACTCTTATGAACTGGTAGTCCGCTCCCTTCCTTTTAAAGAAAGAAAAAAACTCGGTTACTCCTAGAGATAATACCGGTTACGCTCTATTTCTTCTTTTACGACATCGGGTACCAGGTACCGGATTGATTTTCCTTCCTTTAATATATTACGGATATGGGTAGCCGAAATTTGTAGCAGGGGCGCTTCAAGAATATTCGACCGGGCATTTTTGTAAACGGGAATATTTTCAAAACCCGCACGCATGTAAATAAAAAACTCAATGTTTTCCAGTAAATATTCATGATTTTTCCATCGTGGAAGATTTTGATAACTATCGCTGCCCATGATGATTGAAAACACATGTTGGGGAAATCGCTCCTGTATATATGTTATCGTATCAACGGTATAAGAAGGCCGGGGTAATTTAAATTCAATATCGGTTGCCCTCAAATGATTCTCTCCGTCAATGGCGGCATTGATCAGGAATAGCCGATGGTACTCGTTAAGAAGTCCGGCAGCCGGTTTTAATGGATTTTGCGGAGAAACGACAAACCATACCTGATCCAGTTCTGTTGACTGAACTACATGATTGGCAATGATCAGATGGCCATGATGAACCGGATTAAAAGAGCCAAAATACAACCCAATCTTCATGTAATATATTGATAATCATTACTTTACACTAGTGGCTAGAGAGGTATCGGATCAACGAAAATATTATCGGCTTCATCCAGACGCAGGCTAAGCTGGTAGCCGGCTACAGCAATTGATATGGGATCACCCAGGGGTGCTATCTTCTCAACCTTTATAATTTCGCCTGGCACACAACCCATTTCCATTAATTTTAAAAAAACATCATTCTTTTCAAAGGAATGGATTCTGGCGCGGGCTCCGGTTCTTAGCTCAGAAAGTCTTTTCATTGTAGGAACAAAAGTAGTTTTGTTGAGTCAATCGGCTTTACGATTTTCGGAAATGACATGAGTAAAAATTTTTCTGTACAGTTTCACTTTCCTGTCCGCTGCACCCTGAATAACCGTGAGGGTCTTAAAAAATTCATTCTTTCTATATTTAAAAAGGAAAAGAAGGTTCTCGAAGAGTTAACGATCGTCTTTTGCGGTGATGAATACCTGTTGAGCTTAAATCGCCAGTTCCTCCATCATGACTACTATACCGATATTTTGAGCTTTCCCCTGTCCGGAGCAAAACAGCCCCTGATTGCGGAAATTTATATTAGTGTTGATCGCGTTCGTGAAAATGCAAAAGTCTCCGCAGACACATTCCAAAAGGAACTACACAGGGTTATTTTCCATGGTGTCCTTCATTTCTGTGGATACCGAGACAAGTCGGGTTCTGATATAAGAAAAATGAGAGCTGCGGAAGATAAATATCTAAAAGCCTATTTATAGTAGAATCTATTGTTCCACGTGGAACAGCCTTTATTTAAGCAGCTCCATGGTGATTTCCTGTTTTTCTCGAGCAATCAAAATCTTTTCAGCGTGTGTTTTTTTAAAAGGGGCAGCTGGAGGGTGTTCCTGAATGAAGCGCCTTATTCCGACCAATCTTAAAAGGGAATATTTATGGAAGCTTGACAGGTCGCTATATTAAAAAAAGCAATCAGTTCAATTCCCTTTGTCAATTGCCTTTATTTCGTTTAATATGAGATTGGGTGATGGCTTCATTGTTTCACGTGAAACAAATTCAATCTCAAGGGCGCTATTTTATAACAGGATCCCTTTAATTAATAGGGTATTCCAGGGTATTCTCCTGTTTTGAGCCTTATACCTTAAGCTTTAAAGGGTAATTTTGCAGAATGTTCTCAACGTACGATGTTATTGTGGTTGGTGCCGGACACGCCGGTTGCGAAGCAGCTGCGGCCGCTGCTAATATGGGTTCAAAAGTACTCCTGATCACCATGAATCTTCAAACCATCGCCCAAATGAGTTGCAATCCGGCCATGGGAGGTGTGGCTAAAGGCCAGATAGTCCGCGAGATTGACGCCATGGGTGGATATTCAGGCATCGTAACGGACAGGAGCATGATCCAGTTCCGGATGCTTAACAAGTCGAAGGGACCCGCGATGTGGAGCCCACGCGCCCAAAGTGACCGGATGCTTTTCGCCGCCACCTGGCGGGAAATGCTTGAAAACACTCCAAATGTGGAGTTTTATCAGGATATGGTCAATGGATTGATCATTGAACATGGAACCGTCCGGGGAGTAGTTACCGGAATGGGTAATAAGATTTTTTCCAAAGCCGTCGTATTAACGAATGGGACATTTCTGAATGGCATCATTCATATTGGCGAAAAACAGTTTGGCGGAGGAAGAATGGCTGAAAAAGCCGCTACAGGTATCACTGAGCAATTAGTAAAAGAGGGTTTTGAGTCAAATCGGTTAAAGACCGGAACACCTCCAAGAATTGACGGAAGGAGCCTGGATTATAGTAAGATGGAAGAACAAAAAGGAGATGATTATCCTGTGGGATTTTCCTATCTCGATATTTCCCTTCCAAAAAAACAAAGGAGTTGCTGGATTACTTATACGAATCCGATAGTCCATGATATCCTGAAAACCGGTTTTGACAGGAGCCCGATGTTTGCCGGAAGGATCGATGGCATTGGCCCCCGTTATTGTCCGAGCATCGAAGACAAGCTAAACCGCTTTGCCGATAAGGAAAGACATCAGTTATTTATAGAACCTGAAGGATGGAATACCGTAGAAATTTATGTCAATGGATTCAGCACATCCCTGCCAGAAGAAGTACAATACGAAGCTCTTCGTAATATTCCGGGTTTTACTAACTTTAAAGCTTTCAGACCCGGATATGCCATAGAGTATGACTATTTCCCGCCCACTCAGCTCAATCATAGTCTGGAAACCAAAATAATAAAAAACCTTTTTCTGGCGGGTCAGATTAATGGTACGACCGGATATGAAGAGGCTGCCTGCCAGGGACTAATGGCCGGTATCAACGCCCATCAAAATATCAATTTTCTTGAGCCTGTAATTTTGGACAGAAGCGAAGCTTATATCGGTGTCCTGATTGACGACCTCATCAGCAAGGGAACGGAAGAACCTTACAGAATGTTCACTTCCAGGGCCGAATTCAGAACTCTGCTCCGGCAGGACAACGCGGATATACGGCTTACAGAGAAAAGTTTCAACCTGGGCCTTGCTTCAGCCGCTAGGCTGGAAAGCGTAAATCGCAAGAAAATGGAGGTTTTACAGATTCATCGGATTCTTCAGGAAACTTCCATAGACCCAAAAGAGGCCGAACAAATGCTGGGTGAACAAAAGATGTCACCGATGATTCAAAAGATGAAGGCGGCATCCCTGCTTTTAAGGCCCAACCTCGACCTTTCCATGATGCGCGCAGGAATTCCAGTGATGGATGAAAAACTCCGGGAATTCGCCCCGCATTCACTCGAGCAGGCAGAGATCCAGCTTAAGTATGAAGTCTACATAAAAAAAGAAAAGGAACTTGTGCAGCGGATATCACAACTTGAGCAGCTTTCTATTCCTGAAGCCTTTGACTACGACCGTTTGTCTGCCCTATCCATGGAAGCACTCATCAAGTTCAAAAAAATAAAACCCAGGACGCTCGGTCAGGCCAGTCGCATCAGCGGTGTAAATCCGACGGACATACAAATTCTGATGGTTTATATGGGGAGATAAATTTATTAATTGTTAGTTGTTAGTTATTTAAAATACGAAAGAATTATAACAACTAATAAATAACAACTAACAACTACAGGTTGT
>DASSGT010000801.1:0-4574 GCA_035693345.1 Puia sp.
AAATACCTGCCGTACTGATTGCTGTCCACCACGCTCATCGATTGCTGATCAAAAGTCCATACGACGGGTTCAGCACAAAATGGATCTGTATGCAACTGATAGCGGATTGTATCTCCGGGCTGGCAAACGATGGCGGGCCCTTCCAATTTCAGCAAATCACAACCACTCATATACACCGGACAGAACAGTCGGGTCTCAAATGGAACCGGATTGAGTGTCAAGGGAACTTCAGCCACCTGCATCAGAAAACCAATATCGGTATTCCACAATAACGGCAACATCAATGCATGGTCCGGAATGATTTGCAGACCCGTTTCGCCTGCATGGCAGCCAGAACCCGCAGAATCCAGTTTGATAAACGACAGGGCACTAAACCCGTTTGGCAATACGCCACTGCCGATGCCGGAAACACCGAAGTCCGGAGCCCCCGATAACTGGAACCAGCCAGTAAAATTTAAATCCCTGGCAGAAAAATCATATTGCCATTGGATTTGTTGATTGCTGTCCATCCGCATGATAATATCCTTATAACCGGGGGCCTTGTTTCCGGAAGACTGGTGAAAATAAATTCCGTTATCCGGCGTCACGATGATATTTTCTTTGCCGTTCAGGGCACCATATGGATTTTCAACAAACGAGCTGCTCAAAATATTCCCGTTCATATCGGAAAACAAAAAATGATTCAGCCCGTTCCCGGAATAGCTGTTTATGAGCAGGCCATTCTTATAAGGATGAATATCCGTAAAGCTCAATGGAGACAGAACCGGATCGTTTTGCAGTGACCATAATGTCTGTCCGGTTGACTCATCGAAGGCTGTCAGAAAGGATCTGATGAGGTCGTAGGGGGCAGCCGCATCATATATAGATCCGGAAGCGAATAAGATTTTATTTTTCTCCATGATACCACCGATATTATAAAATGCATTCGTCTCCACACTAAGTTGTTTGCCCCAGATAAATTGGCCGGAGGGGTCAATTCTAATAACAGAGATGAATGAAGGATTACCGGCCACCGGAAAGGAACCGATTTCAATAGCGAAACCGTGATCACTTGTTTCGCATATCGCGGAATAATAATTATTCACAACGGATCCGTTGGCATATGAATGCGACCATACTTTGTTTCCCGATTTATCAAGCCTGAATACATTTAAAAAATTCGGATAATTGTTTTGCTGGGACTGGTAAGGAAAAGCGCTGACCAGCCAGCCCGAATCGCTGGTAGAAAGAATAGACTGAATCACTTCCACTTCCCCGGAAACCATCGCCTTTCCCCAGCTCACACAACCCTTCCCGTCAATATGCAGAAGACAGGTTGTTTTGGAAATAAAATTATTTGCTTCGGGCAGATAGAAGTCACCGGCCATCAGGTATCCGCCGGTTTGGTCGGCTGCCATACAAAATGGTTCCATGGCCATACCCACGGGATGATATTGCTTTTGAAAATTTCCGAACTGACCACCCGCTGCACCATCCCGGATAATAAAAGAAAAACTCGTATCACTGCAAATACCGTCGGATGCCACGAGCATAATCTCATTCACGCCCAACGACGGATTCAACGTGAAATCCCTTTGTGAAGAGATCAGTGATCCGTTTATAAACCAGCTGAATGAAATGGCATTGGAACTATGGTTCACAAAAAAAATCGGATCGCCGTTGGAGATCACGGTATCGCCGGAAGGAAAATATTCGGCGGCGACCGAACAACTTGTTGTTTTATTTAAACAATAACCCTCCAGTGAAAGACTGAATAAAAACAAACAGCTTATGGTTTTTATCCGTAGCATGGGTTCAATTACTTCCGGTAAGGGGAGGCGGAATATTTTTTTCCAGCGGAATTTCTTTCCTGAGCATTTTAGCAGCCACTCCGGTCAGGTACAGATAATAATCATTTGGAATATCCGGTTCAAAATTTTCAAAATGACTGGCCCCCACCGGCGGATCTTTGGCCGTTTTAAAAATGGCCGTTCCCTCATCAATCTCATCGAACATAGCAATGTAAATCATCTCCGATCCTTCCTCGATGGCCCCGGTCAGTTGCTGCCAGTAAAACCGTCCTTTGTTTCTCGCTATTTTGCCCTTGGTGCTTTCAGGATGCATATTGTGCCAGCTGAATCCCGGAAATACCACCGGAACATAATCCAGATTATTTTGCCGGCACCATTTGATGTCTTCCCCGATCCGCGTCTTAAATCCGGGATAGGTTTGTTCATCAAATCTTCCGACAAACCAGGGTCTTATAATATCTGCTTTCAGCATTAACTGATGGAGATAAGGATCTTTCTCCGTGTCGGCTCCAAAATCCCGCCAGTAGGCAGGCACACCCAGCAGGATTGAACAGCCCCCATACACCGGATCATTCTTCAGAAAGTCTATAATTTTTTCAATTGTTTTTAAATTATTGGTGCGGTCGGGAAAGCCGACACCCCATAGCGCGACCAGTGGCTTGCCATGATGATATAGATACTGGTGATCTCTGCCACGCGAAGTTATCCCTATGCTGTCTACGAGGTGTTTCCAGTCATTTATGATCAGTTTCCAGTCGCTATTAGAATCATTGATACCGGAAAAATCGTACATGATCGCAATGGCTCTGCCATAGTCGCGCGACGCTTCGATGGCATTCATTAGCACCCGGTCGTCATGATTCAGATTCACGGAACTTTTCAATGCGGTCACCGAACGTTGTATAAAAGCACCGTCGACACCATATTCCTTCATCCATTTGAAATGCAGAAAAACGGATTGCCTGTCATAGGAACTAAAAATATAGGCCGGACCCCCGTCCGATGTTTTGAATGGTGTTTCATACACCTTACTGTATTCTTTTGTATCGGGCCAGAAATCCACCTTACAGTATCCCGGTTCAAATCTTCCATGGGTGGCATAATGATTCCATCCCATACCCGCTCCGTCAGCAGGCGCGTTAAACCATCCCTGGTAACCGGCCATGATCAATCCTTTATAAGATTTAAATGATGAACCCGGGCTGTGTTTTTGCTGCGCTGTTGTAAACAGATTCAGCAAACTGAAGCCAATCAAACATGCATATTTTTTCATGATGACTTCATTTAGGAGGCGGGTTAACGGTGCCAGTTTCTGATTCCCTGCCCCAGCTCATATTTGGCTTTGGTCCCATTTGCAGTTCCAGTGTGCCGCCATCTGTGAGCTGTTTATGTGTAAACCAGGGTGTCTTTAATTTCCGGCCATTCATACTGGCAGACTGTATATACTTATTTATTTCGGAGCAGTGATGCGCGATCACAGTAAACCGTTTTCCATTCTCAAGAGAAATGGTAATCCGGCTAAATACCGGGCTGCCGATGGTGTAAACGGGTATTCCCGGTGTAATGGGATAAAATCCCATGGATGAAAAAACGACAAATGCAGACATGCCACCTCCATCCTCATCTCCCGGAATACCAAAAATATTATCCTTAAACCAGGTAGACAGGAGCATGCGAACTCTCTGTTGCGTTTTCCAGGGTGAGTTGGTATAATTATATAAATAAGGAATATGGAAACTCGGTTCATTTCCCATGGAATATTGTCCTACCAGCGCTGTGGCATCCGGGAACTTATTCCAGAATACATATTTTGAATGGCCGAGGTCTTCCCTGAATAATTTATCGAGCCTTTCTTCAAAAGCTTTTTTACCATTCATCAGCGATATGAGATTTGGAATATCTTCCTGCACCTGCCATAAATAAGTCCATCCGTTGTTCTCATCGTAATAATCCCGTCCTCCCAAACCTCCGTCAAAAACCGGATCGATATTTATCCAGTTTCCATTTTCATCTTTTGGTAAAAAAAACATGCGCTCTTTATTCCACAGGTTTAAATAATTCCTGCTCCACTTATCAAATAATGTAAAGTCTTCTTTCTTTCCGAGCTCTGCGGCCATCTGCGCCGTTGCCCAGTCGTCGTAAGAGGCACCCAGTGTAACAGCAACAGCCTGTCTTTTTTCAAATGGATGTACGAGGCTTACATTTTCTATTTCGCCCGGTGGAAGTGCGGGAAAATAACCCCTGGTCTGATAAAAATCATCCAGTGATGTTTTCTCTCCGTTACGCCAGGGAAGCAGCGTGGCGGACACCGCATTCTTTCTCATTCCCTCATAAGCGGTTGCTACATCAAATTTTCTGAGCCCCTTGCGATAGGCATCGAGAAAAATAATGGAGGAATGAAAACCATTCATACAGGCATAATCTCCAAAGAGTACTGGAAAGGACGGCATCCAGTTACTTTGTTCATACATACGAACATAGGACTGAAGCATATCTTCTTCCTGTGCAGGATGTAAAACCATTCTTAAGGGATGCAGTGCCAGGTAGGTATCCCAGCTCCAGTCGTCCACATAAAAAGGTCTTTTGTCATGATTGATTTTATGATTATACCCGCTGTAGTACAAAGAATCTTCGCTGATATCAACCATTCTTTCGTGGCAACGGTATAAGGCAGTATAAAAAGATCTCCGTTGTGCCAGGGTGCCTCCTTCAACCTGTATTTGTGAAAGCAGGTCAGACCATATTTTTTCTGCATGATATTCAACCGCTGAAAAACTATGCCCG
>DASSGT010000802.1:0-4559 GCA_035693345.1 Puia sp.
GTTCCTGGTTATTGCGTTGTTATCATCCTGCGGGGATCCTTCCGGTTCATCTTCTAATTCAAATACTGCCACAGAAACGGTTCCCGCGAGTGAAGCACCTGTTATGACGTATACGATACTGAACGCACTTCCGCATGATAAAGACTCCTACACAGAAGGCTTCCTGATGCATGACGGCAAATTATTTGAAAGTTCCGGCGCACCCGAAGGGAACGAAAAAACAAGATCGATGGTGGGTATTGTTGATCCCGCCACCGGAGCTATAACTGTAAAAGCTGAACTGGACAGAAAAATATATTTCGGGGAAGGAATCACCATCCTGGGAAATAAACTTTATCAGCTTACATGGACCAACAAGAAAGGATTTATATACGATCTGAAAACATTTAAGAAAATCGGTGAGTTTACATTTCCCAGTAAAGAAGGATGGGGAATGACCACAGATGGCAGCAACCTGATTATGAGTGACGGCAGTAGTAATCTGACATATCTGGATCCGCTGTCATTTAAAACCAATCGTATTGTAGGGGTTACAGATAATAACGGCCCTGTTGGAAATATAAATGAACTGGAGTATGTGAACGGAACTATACTGGCAAATATATATCAGACACCATACATCATACGAATCGATCCAAATACCGGAAAGGTATTGGGAAAGGCTGATTTTAGCAATCTGGTGAAGGAAGTAAAACTAAAGGATCCCGACGTGGATTATATGAACGGAATCGCCTGGGATTCGGCAAACAATAAAATCTATATTACCGGCAAACTCTGGCCCAATATGTATGAAGTGCGGCTGAATAATTGACTGGAGCAGGAGGCCGGAGGGCGGGAGACAGGAGGCAGGACGCTTGAGGTTTAAAGCTACTTCGATATATATAGTATGGTTTCAATTAGTAAGTATCAACCTGAAGTAACCCTGTTCTAAGCATTCTGCTTTACGCTTTATGCTTTGCGCTTCACGCTTTACGCTTTACGCTTTAGAAGCAACATAAATCAGCGAACTGCATCTCTCTTTATTCCTCAGAGCCTTCAAATTGGAAATAGTCCCGTTGATAAATCCTTTGGGTAGTGATGAATACCCGTTTTTATATTTTTCACTCAGTAAGCTGATATAATAACTATCATACCACATAGGCAGCATGCCAGCCAATTGAAATCCGGCAGCTGTCAATAACCATTTTATAGATGCAGGAGAGAAATGGTATAGATGCCTTGGCACATCATATGCTGCCCAGAATGGTCCGTATTTCGCACCATCGTAGCTGGTATAATTCGGGACTGCTATAAATGCCAGGCCCCGCGGTTTCAAAATCTTTTTCACCTGTTGCAGATAAGGGAATAGTTCATGAACATGTTCCAGCACATGCCACATGCTGACCGCATCAAAGGTTTCCGGCAAAAGAGTCTCGAACATTCCGGAGGGTAACAGATTCGTTTGATGGTATGTCACGGCCAGTTCACGCGCTTTATCATCTGGTTCAATGCCCTGACTTTTCCAGCCCTGCCCATTCATATATTGGACAAAAGCGCCCGTACCAGCACCGATATCCAGGTGATGTCCTTTTTTCAGACCGGTGAACTTTTCGATCTGGTGAAATTTGACGGACAGTGTATGGTGTCGTACGGAATGATATAAAGTATTTACAAAACCTTTTCGCGTATTGCTATGTGAAATATAATCCTCCGACTCGTAGTACACGCCGATTTTATCACCCGGCGGCGCCAGGTGCGTAAACCGGAGACTGCATCGTGAACATTCAAATACATCAAAGAATTCGCCGCTCACCGAATGATCTTTTACTTTCAGTGCAAAATACGTGTGACTGTTATTGCATACCGGACAGTAAACGATCAATTCACCACTTGCATTCATCAATGAAGGATTGATCCCGCTGAATGCGGGATGAATTATTTTACCTGGATCGTTTGTTGATTACCGGTAGATTCTACGTTCCATCCCCTGGATGAAAAATGAATCATAATGATCAGTGCAGCTGCAATACCCCCAACGAGCGCAACAAGCCACCAGAGCCTGTTTCCGTGAATGGGTTCTTCCGCAAACCAGTCACTCATTTCCCTGCTGGAACGTTCATGATCTCCTACCAGCAACATGTGCTTCGCATTCGTTCTTACAACTTTTTCCGCGGGTACCGGCTGTAAAAAAGAAGGATTTAAAATAGAGGATTCGAAATGAATGTCCCCCATATCATCTTTTTTTAAAATGCCAAGACCTTCCCAGGGAGCTTCCCTGAAATAATTAAGACGGTCACGAAGGGAATATGCAAAATCATTATACTGCCGTAGCGCTTCGTAGTCTGAAATTTTTTGCTGCGCCGACAGGTAAGCAAAAAGATCTTTTTCCGGTGAATCTGAAAATTTATCAAATCGAAACCGGTAAACCGGAGGATGTATGGTTCGGGTACTTGCATCGATGGTTGCCGCCTGGCTTTCCATGCAAATCGTACCGAGTCCGGGTATCGGAATACTTTTATGTAAAAAGAGATATCTGTTCAGGATCGTGTACATAGATCGGTTTGAAAGGGTCTATCTTCCGAATGTGAAAATAACACCCCCTAAGATATTAAATCCATACACAGAATATTGGTTCCAGCGCTGATATTTATCGTTAAACAGATTATTCATCTGTAGCCACAGATTCACCTGCCGGGCGATCCGGAATTCGACTCCTGCATTTACATCAAATCCTCCCGTTGTGCTGGCGACGATATTATTCACGTTACGGAAATACCCTCCCTCAAAAGCCAGCAGGTCGGCTTTCAGCCAGAGATCTTTGATCGGCTGCCATCGGAAACTCGTTGTAAATTCAAACGGAAGTAATCCCCAGGCCCTGTACTGGCTCTTCGTCTTATAGTTGTTGAGTGTCAGGCCTGCTGTAATATTCAGGTCCTCTCCTTCTATATAACTGATTTCACCATGCACATTGAAATCATCCAGCCTCTCTTCATACACGACCTGAAAATTCTTACCATCCAGACTGTCATTCAGGAAAAGAGGCATATTGTGTGACTGTGAAAATCCGGCTTTTGCCAGATAAGAAATGTGATTGGACAGAGAACCTTTAAATCCCCCAAAAAACTCATTGACCCTGGTATTCAGCAGCGAGGTGGGTTCCCAAAGCCATGGGTTGATGCCGGCAAATCTTTTAAAACTTCCCTTGTCATAGTAACCGTCCAGGGATGCAAAAAGTGTAAACCGCTTGTCATCTGTTGTGTATTCAGCCCTGAAATTGGGAAGCAAATGAAAATCGGACTGATCCCAGGTCGGAGTCATTTCAAGATGAAGAGCTATATTATCTGAATGATAAATCACGGCCGGTGAAACGATGAACAAATTATTGTTGATAGCGGAAGCACCCCTGTAGGAATAGTTGGTAATATCAGCCGTAAAAGCCAGATCTATGGCAAAATGTTCGTTGAGGATTTTTTCCACCGGCACATTAAAAACCATATCCGCTTCAGATGTCCTTGGTGAATTATTTAATCCGAATGCGGCAATTTTTATATTTGGATTATAGGTAAGGCCATAACTGCTGGGTACTGTATTTCGCAAACCGATTCTGCCATCAAAAGTAAAAAACTGTTGCTGCAGCTGGCTCTTGACAAATTTCAGGGTGTCGGGTTGAAATCCATATAAATAATATCCGTCAGCGCGAAATCCAAGAGCTCCGTCCCATTCCAGGTTATTATTTGACTTGATGGTGCCACTGATCGATGCGGCCAGTAAGCTATTTTCCTGGTAAGGAAGTTTTCCTTTGGATGAATATCCTTCGGCCGAAATATTAAAAAAAGATTTTTTTCTGTCGCCAAAACTGAGCCCCGCGAGAACATAAGGCAGGTGTATATTCCCTGCACCGACTTTTATATAATTATCGTTGTTCCACGTTTTGATACTGTCAGCCGGCAGTGCCACCGGATTTAAACCATTTGGCTGATATGTCAGAGAAAGAAATTGCGTCGGCAGATTGTATTTTAAATCCGGTCGGCTGGTATCAATCAACGGTGCTTCTGCATTGAAATTCAGTTTAGAGGTATTTTTCAATGCCGGTTTAAAAGTAGACGTAATATTGATCGTCTTCTTTTTTAAGGTATCCTGTGCATTCACAGCCACGGTGACCAGCAACATAAACATCGTCAAACAAATAATTCCCTTCATAATTTTTAATGCATTCGGAAATAACTCAATTCTCATTGCTGACTTTACTATTGCCAGCCTCTTCTTTTTTTACTTCATCCAGCCGCTGCTCTGCCTGCACGCGGATCTCATCGATCTTAGTGTTCTCCACCAAACTTTGGAATGTCGCTTTGGCATTGAAATAATCCTTTTGCTTCAAATAAATATCTCCCAGCAGAAAATAACTCCTGGTAACCCATAATTCATAGGAGCCTGATTTATGAATAACCTCAAAAGCTGATTTTTCAGATTCTTTCAAACGGTTTTGCTGAAACTGGCAGGCAGCAATCTGGTATTGGGCTTCGGCCCCATATGCCGCACGGCTAAGAGTGGCGACTGTTTTGAAATAGGGAATTGCTGAT
>DASSGT010000803.1:0-2461 GCA_035693345.1 Puia sp.
CCTGCTGTTATCTTCAGCCATTTTGCGTGCTGGTTGAACATGGAATCCACAATATGAATAAAGGCTTCATAACTGTTGAACACTCCATGCCGGCCGGTGAGCAGATATCCTTCCAGCCATCCTTCGCATTGATGTTCACTCAGGACTTCCATCACACGACCCCGTTTATTCAGGAACATGTCAGTATCAATTATTTCCGCCTGCCATTGCCGGTTCGTGCTTTCAAAGACTTTATCGAGTTTATTGGAAAGCGTTTCATCCGGCCCGAAAATCCGGAAGTTTTTTTCTTCTTCATTATATTTTATGACATCCCGTAAAAATCCGCCGACCACCATCGTATCGGATGCCTGTGTTCCTCCGGGTTGATCAACAGATACCGCATAATCCCTGAACGACGGCATCTTCAGATCATGCAACAGGAGACCCCCATTTGCATTTGGATTGGCACCCATTCTTCTTTCAGCTTTCGGCGCCAGTTCTTTCAGTTCACTGAGCAGTTTTCCGTTTTCATCAAAGAGCTCCCAGGGCTTGTAACTTCTGAGCCAGTCCTCCAGCTCCTTTAAATGTGCCGGATTGGTTTTAGGATCCGTGATGGGCACCTGGTGAGAACGAAAATTCCCTTCCACGGGTAATCCGTTTACATATTTCGGACCGGTCCAGCCTTTTGGCGATCTCAAAACAATCATCGGCCACAACGGACGTTCGTTATCACCGTGCTCCCGCGCGTTTTCCTGTATGGTTTTTATTTTTTCAACAACGATGTCCAGGGTTTCCGCCATGAGCTGGTGCATGAGATTCGGATCATATCCTTCAACAAAATAAGGGGCCCATCCATAACCCTTCATGAGTTGTTCCAATTCTTTATGACTGATCCGGGCGAATATGGTTGGATTGGCTATTTTATATCCATTCAGATGGAGAATGGGCAACACGGCACCATCCGTGGCTGGATTCAGAAATTTATTGGAATGCCAGGCGGTAGCCAACGGACCTGTCTCCGCTTCACCATCGCCGACCACACAGGCGGTGATTAATGACGGATTATCCATCACCGCTCCAAAGGCATGACTTAATGAATATCCCAATTCTCCGCCTTCATGAATGGAACCCGGACACTCCGGTGAAACATGACTGGGAATCCCCCCGGGGAAGGAAAATTGTTTGAAAAGTTTTTTTAGTCCGGCTTCATCCTCACTGATGTTCGGATACACTTCACTGTACGTTCCTTCCAGATAGGTATTGCCAACCAATGCGGGACCTCCATGACCTGGACCTGAAATATAGATCATATCCAGATCGTATTTTTTTATCACGCGGTTGAGATGAACATAAATAAAATTCTGGCCCGGCGTGGTACCCCAGTGGCCCAGCAACATATTTTTTATATGTTCGGGCGCCAGAGGTTTTTTCATTAGCGGATTATCACTGAGATAAATCTGGGCCACGGACAAATAATTGGCCGCACGCCAGTATGCATCCATCTTATTGAGAAGATCCGCCGGTATATTTTTTACTTCAGAAATTTCCTGCGTTTGCATGTTTGAATTTTTATGTTGTTTACAAAACCCCGCAGGGGCAAAAGAATTACATCATTTATTCATTCAGGGTTTACCTGTCCATAATATGGTATCGGGCTTAGGCTGTCTCAGGATTCCTGTATTACAAGGTAAGACCCGATTGAATTATTTTCATCATTAAATCTTCTTTATCTTTTGCCTTTGAATTTCCTCCATTTTTGAATTCACCAGTCTGGCCGTCTTCAGAATGGACGGGTTTTGAAACAAAATATTCCCCGGAATAAACTGAATCATTCCGGGGAATACCTGACTAACGGATTTCGATTTGTTTCCCAACATTTTTCTTCTTTTCATCGTTGCGGGGAACTTCGATCTTTAACTCGCCGTTTTTGTATTCAGCAGAAATTTTTCCGTCAACCGCGTCATCCGGCAAACTGAAGGACCTGGACCAGCTGGAATAGTTGTATTCCCTCCGATTGTACTTGTCATCAGTGGCTTTGTTTTCTTCTTTTTCCGCGCTGATTGTCAGAATGCCCTGTTGTACCTGAATATTAAAATCATTCTTGTCCAGTCCCGGCGCAGCAATGGATAATTTGTATTCATGTTCTGTTTCCTTCACATTGATGGCCGGAACGCTCAGTGCCCTGCTGAAATTAAAATCGGTGTTGAGCGGCTGATCAAAAAATCTGTCCACCCAGTCATTTTTGCTGAACAGGGAGGGCCAGCCGGCCCTGGCTTTGGATAGTGCTTTTGTTTCCATTTTTTTATTTTTTATTGTGAATAATAAGAAATCATCTGAACGAATACAAGGCAAATCTAAGTCTGCGAAGTAGCCGGAGAAATGAGCCGGACACTGTCTGCGATTGATTTTAATCATATCGGAAGAAGTATGGAAGACTGGAAGACTGGAAGACTGGAAGTCTCTCATAACTTAATCACGACAC
>DASSGT010000804.1:0-2829 GCA_035693345.1 Puia sp.
ATCCATGGAAAGTTCATGAATACGTAAGCAGTACAGAACAAAGGGAGGACGGCGGAACACCTGCTTTTTTACAGACCATGAAAGCGGCGATGTGCTTCCGTTTAAAGAAACAAATGGGGACTGAAAATATCCGAAAGCGGGAAGAAGAACAGCTGGAAATTATTTTTAATCGGTTTTCTAAAATTAAAAACGTCCGGGTACTTGCCGGAAATATAAAAGAAAGACTGGGGGTAATCTCATTTATCATTGAAGGAGCTCACTATGCGCTGATAGTGAAAATGCTGAACGACCGGTTTGGAATCCAGACACGCGGAGGATGTTCCTGTGCCGGCACTTATGGACATTTTCTTCTCCAGGTGAATAAAGAAAGGTCTTATGAAATTTTACATCACATACGATCAGGAAACCTTTCGTATAAACCGGGATGGATCCGGTTGTCGATTCATCCGACCATGTCAGGAGCCGAAATCAATTTTATTATGGATTCGATCGAAGAGACGGCTCACCATTTTCAGGAATGGTCGGAGGACTATACCTATATAAAAGAATTAAATGAATTCGTATTCAATGGACGTGAAATCCAGCCATTCACAGGATTTCTGTCTCAGGGGAATTTTCCATTGTGCGAATCTGTTCTGCGCAGGTCGAGAAAGTAAAAATCTCCGGGCGCGATTATACGAATCTTTTCTGCGCAGGCCGAAAAAATGAAATCTCAGGAAAGAAACGTCATTTGATTTCTGTCCGGCCTGAAGAATAGTACCTGAGTTCAATCAGATCTGCGGGAACCGGCCTGGAATTCCATTCCGAATGGATGGATAATGCAGCCCCCAATGCAGAAGCCTGTGCCATGGAGGCGGCGAAAACTTCCGTCTCCGGGAATCCATTGGCAAGCAGATGCATGAAAATGCTGTTATGACTAAAACCGCCATCCACAAATATTCTTTTTACGGTGGAACCTTTCATAACAAGACGGGTGGATAAGATCTGTAGACTGACCAGGTCCGCGATAAGCTGATGATACGCTTCTATATCCGTTTTGAAATCTGCCAGATTTCTTTTATGAAAAGCAAAACCATCCGTTAGTGACAGGGATACCGGGGAATCTGATTCGAACGTGTAGATAAAATCAGGATCAAACGGGATGTCTTTGTATTTGAGAATATCCTGGTTGAAATGTTCCGCGATTCTTTTCACCTGCAGTTCGTGTTCGAGGCCTGCATGTAAACGGGAAGCCTTCACCGGTTCTCCGGTATACTGTAAATAACACAAACAGTCGTTGTTGAGTTCTTCTGCAGTCAGCGCTGTTTTATTAAATGGATTCATGCTGATGCACCAGGTACCGGTTGAGATCAGCACAAAAGGCATCGAAAAATTTACCAGGTATGGAATCAGCGCTGCCGAGCTATCGTGCAGACCCGTTCCGACTTTACATGGATATTGAGCCATCACAGAAGAGAATGTCTTCCTTCCGTTTTCAATCGGTGCAAGAAACACATTCAGTTTTTCATTCATTACCCATGCGTGATAGTCATGTTTCCCAAAATCCCATAATGCGGTATGACATCCGATGCTGGTCAGCTCCGAATAATATTTACCCGTGATCAAAAAACTCAGGTACTGCGGAAGGTGTAATGAATAAAATAAATTTTTGAAGACTTCCGGCTTTTCATATTTCATGCGGTATAACTGGAGGCCTGAATTCAGACTTCCTAATACAGGCGACGCCGTCTGAAGACTGAATGATTCAGGATTTCCATAAGCGGTATAAAACCGCTCCGTCAGATAGGGGGTATAAGGCTTCAGGTAATTGTACAGGTCTGTTAAGGGCTTCCCGTTTTTATCCAGGTGGACGAAACTGGCTCCATAAGCGGAAAAATTTACAGCCACTATTTTATATTTCTGAAGGCTGAATATTTCCCTCAGTGAATCAAGAACAAATGATTGTAAGGTTCCCAGGTTTTCGCAGGGAAACCCATCTTCATCCAATGATTCGGTAAATTGTGTGGACTTTTCAAATACGATCCGGTATGATTCATCAAACAGGAAAAGTTTTTTATTCGTTTTCCCAATATCAAAGATGGCTATGACAGGCAGCGGGTTCATAAGCCGGTGGCTACTGATTTAAGCCCTCTTTCTTTTATCAGATTTTTGCGAATCTGAAAATTCCGAAATGCAGATATCGGCTCCAGGGCACCTCCTGATCTGATCCTGGATTCTGCCAGCAGGGGGCGAACGTCTGTGCGGTAGGCCTGTTGCAAAATTTCCTGCGCAAGTGTAACATCATTATTCTGTTGGGCATTCATCAACTTTTTTCTATCGATGATCAATGCCTGGGCATAAGCTATTTTTATGGCTTCAACCGATTGGATAAGATCTTCTATCGGATCCTTCACATTGTGGGAAGCATCAATCATCCATCCCAGATCCCTCGCGTGGTTCATGCCACGGGTGTCCATTCCTTCCACCAATTCAGCAAAAATCAGAAACAACTGATAGGGGTTGATACTGCCAACGGTCAAATCGTCATCACCATATTTTGAATCATTGAAATGAAAGCCTGCGAGTTTGCCCTTCATCAGAAGAAGTGAAACGATTTGCTCAATATTGGTGCCCTGCAAATGATGGCCAAGATCAACCAGTGTGCTTGCCTTTTCACCGAGTTCGGAAACCAGTAAATAAGATTGTCCCCAGTCGGCAATGGTCGCGGAATAAAAATTCGGTTCGTAGGGCTTGTATTCTATCCATACTTTCCAGTCTGCTGGCAGGGATTGATATATTTCGCGAAGCGAATCCAGTGTATGCTGAAAGGCAGTTCTGAAATTCAACTGA
>DASSGT010000805.1:0-3568 GCA_035693345.1 Puia sp.
GGAACCATTTTACTGGATGAGATTGGTGAAATTCCTTTGGAAATGCAGGCAAAGCTATTAAGGGTATTGCAGGAGAAGGAAATTCAGCGAATCGGAGGCCATTCGACCATTAAAATTGACGTGAGAATTATTGCCTCTACAAGCCGGATATTGGAAAAAGAAGTAGCGGAAGGGAGGTTCAGGATGGACTTATACTATCGCCTGTTGGTATTTCCGATTACCCTGCCACCGCTGCGCGACCGCACAGATGATATTCCATTGCTGGTTAATCATTTCCTGAAATACTACAGCAACTACAATGAAAAAAAATTAATGCGCCTAAGTGTTGAAACTATGAAAAAATTACAACAATATACCTGGCCAGGTAACGTGCGTGAACTTCAGCACCTGGTTGAAAGAAATGTGTTATTAAACAATAATCATTGGATAGGAGAATCCGAAGTTCCGAAAAAAGGTCAATTTGAAGTGAGACAAACCAGTTCTAAACTGAAAACACTGGAAGAAGTAGAAAGAGAACATATACTTGCCGCCATGATACAATGCAATTTCAGGATTACCGGCAGCGACGGTGCGGCGGAGATGCTGGGAATACCACCAACCACCCTGCATTCAAAAATCAAAAAACTGGGTATCAGGAAGAGCTACGAATAATTTTCGTCCACCACAAACGAGTTATTGATTTAATTCTTACCCATTTCTGCATTAGCCCAAACTTCAATTTCCTCGCTTACCCCAGTTGTAGTCGGATCTTTTCCTACATTGAAGTCGCTTCTCTTTAATTTACCTGTCACTGTAAATCCTGCGGTTTGTTTCTTGGTGAAAGTAACAGCCCATCCATTGAAGGTGGCATCAAACTCGATGGGTTTGGATACTCCATGTATTGTAATGACTCCTTTAAGCCTGTATTTATTATTTTTAATTTTTGTGAAGGAAGTGCTTTTAAATACCAGCGAAGGAAATTTTTCTGAATCAAACCAATTGGGGCTTCTTAAATCGTTGTCACGCATTTCAACCTGAGTGTCAAGTGACTTTACATCGGCTTTCATTTCAATTTGTGCATCACTGAAATCTTCTTTTTCACATTTCATGCTCACTTCAAATTTATGGAAGACGCCTGTAATATGTGCAATGCCAAAATGCACCGCACTAAAATACAGCTGTGTATGATTTGGATCTGTCGTCCATGTGGTTTGGGCAAACAGGATGGAAGAAAAAAACAGAGAAGTAATCAGAACTAATTTAGTTTTCATTTTAATTTGGCTTTAATCATGAATGCCGTTTTATCAACTGTGAATCTGCGTCATCGTCTGCTAAAACTTTAGACAGCTTTGAATTGTGGCGGCCCGAGTAGCTGGATTTCCCACGCAAGGACAGAACCAGCGGCGCCGCCATGGTCTAGAAAAATCTGAGCCACCGCCTGGAGGTTCTCCGTGCGTGCCCAATCACGCTGAAGTTCCCCCGTTAAAGCAAGCCAGGTAATCGGTTGGACCCCTGCAGCCACCAGGCGACGGATTGCCATATCATGTGATTCAACAGTTACGCCGCCTGAAGCGTCAGGGACTACATACACGTCGAAGCCTTCTCCCATCGCATGTATAGCGGGCATTGCAAGACACATCTCTGACCAGAGTGCAGCGATGATAAGTTTCTTCCGGCCGGTTTTCCTGACTGCCTCAACGACGCGGCGGTCTTCCCAGGAGTTAATGAAAGTTCGATTAATCGGCTTCTGATTCGGAAAGACTTCCTGGATTTCTTTGAATATTACGCCTCCGCGTTCCTCATTGACTGTGGTAAGAACCGTTGGAATGCCATATGCCTTCGCGGTTTTGGCGAGACCAGCTACGTTGTTAATTACCATTGTAGGCTCGTGACTATGCACGTTTGCCAACTGAAAAGGCTGGTGATCGATGAGGAGTAAGACGGAATTTTCCGGTGTCAGAAGAGCGTCGAGGCCAACTTTTGTGAACGTTTGGTTGATTGTAGCTTCCATTTTAATAAGAATTTAAAAGTTTAGTTTATTTTTTATTTAATAGTCAGAGATTGTTAATTCAGGCGACCGGCTCCAAGTTCTGATGAGGTACGCTGCGCCGGAAATAGAAATATTTTTCAGGTAATTATAAACTTGCATTTGCTTTTGCATCGGATCTGTCTCTTTCCTCAATACTAAGTTGCGTCATCAGTTTGAGCAAAAACGATGATAAATGATCTTAAAAGATTGTGATATAAATCACATCTTGATAGCAGAGGATTTTTTAGGAAAGTGGGAAAAGCCTTGTAATAATTGGATATAAGTTTTTTCGGGTGCGTAATAAAGATCCTCTTCGGATAAACGCATTTTGCAAGTCGAGGATCGCAGCGGGCGACAGATTCGACATGCTCTAAAATTTACATGCGTTGCAATTCGTGTCAGAAAAGGATAATTTGAAGATAATCGCTGCTATTGTAAATGATAGCGTGGCCATTTACAGGCACTATTTAACGCCTGATCATAGGGATCTGCAAATTGGCTGGCCGGTTTTCTTCTGTATTAAAGCCACGTCCATCTACATGCCGGGCTCCCCAGAACATCATGCCGTTTAAAACGAGGATGAGGTCGTACTCCATAAATATTTGTCCTTCTGCAAGTCCAAAGGGCGCAAAGGCCTTCCTGAAAATAGTTTGCGGTTCGCCTACCTTCCATTCTTTGAAGCCTTTTGTATATTGGTTCAGAACGTCCGCAAATCCCTGCAGAAGAGGCGTCACAACATAGTCTTCGTCCGCAGAGAAATCCACTTTTTGGGCATCGGGATGAACCGCGTGTTCGCCCCGCCATTCGATATGTCCTTTGATGAACATCTTCGCGAGTGCCGCTTTACCAAAGGATCTGCGAAGTTTGTAACGGTAAGTTCAAATTTGTCATCGTCATGAAGGGTAAAATCCCTTGTTAAATAAAATGGTTTCAACGATCCGTCAGCATTCTTTGAACTGCCCGGCCGCTCCTCAACGGCAATGCTTTTCCAATCGCCCAATGAAGCATCCTTTATTTGATTGATTGTCATTTTATGCTTTTTTAGTTACCCTGTATTTCAGCCACAATACCTGATGCTTCAATTTTTTAATCTCTGTCAATTGCAAATGGCTACTGGACTTTTCTTTCTTTTTATGATTGACCCATTCAAATACAGTCGGCGTTTCAGCAGTAGCATCAGCGATGGGCAATATCAGCAGGCTGATTTCGTCTATGAGTCGCGCTTTCAGCATGGACCCATTGAGTGATCCGCCACCTTCCAGCGTAATGGTTTTAATCGGGAATAATTTTGCCAGCTGTTTGAGCGCAGAGCCGAAATGAATGTCCGATTTTCCGGCAAATATGTAGGAGATCTTTCGTTGCTGCAGATAATATAAATAGGTGTCACTGACTTTTTCTGTCAATATTTCGATGATATGATCACCGCTTATTTCATTCTGTTTCCATCCGAGTTTGCCGCCGGCATCCACTGCGATGGCAAAAGATTTTGCCTTCGCATTTCCAATGAAGGGTTTCCGGACAATGGCCTGTGGGGGCTTTCGTAATCCGGGCTTCTCCTCC
>DASSGT010000806.1:0-6125 GCA_035693345.1 Puia sp.
AAGGGTTTTTCTTTTATATGCTTTAAGCATTACGCTTTCCGCTTTATGCTTAATAATCCATTCCGCCCATTCCCGGTGCACCGGCACCTGGATGTGCATGTGGTTCTTCTTTCTTCGGACGATCTGCAACTACACATTCTGTAGTCAACAGCATACCTGCGATGGAAGCAGCATTTTCAAGAGCGATACGTGTTACTTTGGTTGGATCGATGACACCAGCCTTGTAGAGATTTTCATAAACCTCAGTGCGGGCATTAAAGCCATAATCAGCTTTTCCTTCCTTCACTTTCTGTACAACGATACTTCCTTCCATACCGCAATTGAGAACGATCTGGCGAATAGGTTCTTCAAGCGCACGTTTTACAATCAGGATTCCGGTTGTTTCGTCATCATTGGCAGCACCCTTTAATTTATCCAGACCATCAATGGCACGGATATAAGCGACTCCGCCTCCGGGTACAATACCTTCTTCTACGGCAGCTCTGGTAGCATGCAGGGCATCGTCTACACGATCTTTCTTTTCCTTCATTTCCATTTCTGTCGCAGCTCCGATATACAATACAGCCACACCACCGCTTAATTTAGCCAGGCGTTCCTGTAATTTTTCTCTGTCATAGTCTGAAGTAGTAGATTCAATCTGCGCCTTGATCTGATTTACACGGGCAGTGATATCTTCTTTCTTTCCTTTACCGCCAACAACAATTGTATTGTCTTTGTCAATGGTTACGGAAGCAGCTGTACCAAGATAACTCAGATCAGCATTTTCAAGTTTATATCCCTGTTCTTCACTGATCACAAGACCCTTTGTAAGGATAGCGATATCCTGAAGCATTTCTTTTCTGCGATCACCAAAACCAGGTGCTTTTACAGCAGCTACTTTCAGCGTACCGCGTAATTTATTTACAACCAGTGTTGCAAGCGCTTCACCTTCGAGATCTTCAGCGATGATGAGCAGCGGACGGCCACCCTGAGCAACCTTTTCAAGGATATGTAAGATATCTTTCATGGCAGAGATCTTCTTATCATAGATAAGAATGTAAGGGTTCTGCAGTTCGGCTTCCATTTTTTCACTGTTGGTAACGAAATAAGGAGAAATATAACCGCGGTCGAATTGCATACCTTCTACTACATCAACGGTTGTATCGGTGCCTTTTGCTTCTTCAACAGTGATCACACCTTCCTTACCAACTTTTGCGAATGCTTCAGCAATCAGCTTACCAATGGTTTCATCATTGTTAGAAGAAATAGATGCTACCTGCTGGATTTTTTTACTATCGTTTCCAATAGTCTGAGATTGTGCTTTCAGATTATCAACAACATATTTCACAGCTTTGTCAATACCGCGTTTCAGATCCATCGGATTGGCACCGGCTGCAACATTCTTCAGTCCTTCGCTGATAATACTCTGGGCGAGAACAGTAGCTGTAGTTGTACCATCTCCTGCAATGTCTGCAGTTTTAGATGCCACTTCTTTCACCATTTGCGCACCCATATTTTCTATCAGGTCTTCCAGTTCGATTTCTTTTGCAACGGTAACTCCGTCTTTTGTAATCTGGGGAGCACCGAATTTCTTTTCGATTACCACATTGCGGCCCTTGGGTCCGAGGGTAACTTTTACAGCGTTGGCGAGAATGTCCACGCCCTTTTTCATTTTATTTCTTGCTTCGATATCGAAGAAAAGTTGTTTAGCCATAATATTTAATTTGAGGATTTGTGAATTTGAAAAATCTAAAAATATGTGTATCGGAACTGGATTTACTCCCATGCTCCCATACTCTCATACTTCCATACTTGTTTAGAATCTTGCGATGATATCAGATTCCCTCATACTCAGGAAATCCTGGCCTTCAAAACTAATTTCAGTGCCGGAATACTTACCATATAAAACGACATCGCCTACTTTCACTACAGGTTTCTTGCCGTCTTCATCGATTTCGCTGATGGCAACCACTTCGCCGCGTTGAGGTTTTTCTTTCGCTGTATCAGGGATGATGATGCCGCCGGAAGTTTTTTCTTCAGCTGGCGCAGGTTTTACAAAAACTCTGTTTTTGGTACCCGCGATTGGAGAGATCGCTAACTTTTTAGCCATGACTGTATCAATTTAATTTTAGTGAAAAGTTTATAGTGCCCACGTAAGGGGCAGCAAAGCTACACTAAATACTGTACCAATCAAGTCAAAAAGCTTCAAATGAGAAGACTTGTCAGTCTAATTACCTTAACTAATAATGTATTTTGATTTGAAATGGCTAAATGACAGCGTTTTTGACAGAACCGTCTTTATTCAATTACGCGTCCGGCGCCTATATAATGTGTCAGATAATATCCCTCACCCATATTACTGATCTGTACGCCCGCCACAGATGCATGAACAAAACGGTTATTATATAGGTAAACACCGACATGGGTTACTTTGTGCCCCTTCCCGTAAGTATGGAAAAAAACCAGGTCCCCTTCCTGCAAATCCTTTTTGGGTATCCGCCTGGTCGCTTTATACTGATCAGCGCTCATCCGGGGTAACTGATTTTCACTGTAAACACTGGATAGTAATAGTGATGAAAATGCAGAACAGTCAATGCCGTCCCGGCTGGTACCCCCATAATGATAGGGAACTCCATACCACTGATCCAGAAAAATCAACAATCGCAGGTTTGAAAGATCTTCGACCGGTGTATTGGTTAAAATAGCATATTTGAATTTCAGCTGGTTATAGTCGTCTGTTCCAACCGGATGGGGCATCGGCCTGACCGGAACAGGTTCTCCGCTGGCGGAACCATTATTTTTTACCGGAATAATGCTGCGGGATTTGGCCGTTGAATTGTCACCGGGCTCTGTAGAGATGTTCTGAATGAAAGCAGGCTTCGATTTTGAACCTGAAACCTGATTATTTGCGGGAACAGACAAATTGTCTGAATTCCGCGACCCCGGCTTAAAAACACTGCATCCTGTCAGGTTGATGATCAGGACTAGTAAAATGAACCGATTTTTCATTTCATTGTTTGATACTGGAACGGATAAAGATAGGCATTTTTTGAAAAAATGTCATTTCTGCGGCTGGCCTACGGAGGGGTTCAAATGGTCGAATGTTACAATGGTCTCAGGGTTACCGGGTTATCAATTATAAAAAGAAACAATTTATGACATTCATAACGAACGGGGACAATCTGTGAACAGTTATTTATACCCGACAAAGCAGCCTCGTTTTTTTCTTTGTTAATTGCATGTCCAACCTGTTACCTGATGCCCGATTTTTCCCACCTTCATGTTCATACCCAATATTCGCTGCTGGACGGAGCTGCATCCATCCAGAATCTTTATAATAAGGCGGTAAAAGATAAAATGCCTGCGCTGGCCATTACAGACCATGGCAACATGTTTGGCGCTTTCAGTTTTGTTGCAGAAGCATATAAACACAAAAATGAGGATGGCAGTCTGAAGGTAAAACCCATCGTAGGCTGTGAGTTCTATGTGGTGGAAGACCGCCATAAAAAAGCCTTCACGAAGGAACAAAAGGACGAAAGATATCATCAGGTACTGCTGGCCCGGAATAAAACCGGCTATCAGAATCTGATCCGGCTCACTTCACTCGGTTTTACGGAGGGCATGTACAGCAAATATCCGCGGATTGATAAATCACTGATTGAACAATACCATGAAGGACTGATAGCAACCACTTGTTGTATCGGTGCCTATGTTCCCCAAACGATTTTGCATGATGGGGAGGAAAAAGCGGAAAAAGAATTTAAATGGTGGCTGGACATATTTGGAGACAACTATTTCATTGAGTTGCAAAGGCATCAGATCCCGGATCAGGAAAAGATCAATCAGTTCCTGATTAAACTTTCAGAAAAATATCAGGTTCCGGTCATCGCCACCAATGATAGTCATTATACTGACCGGGAAGATTATAACGCCCATGATATTCTGCTTTGTATCAATACCGGTGAAAAACAATCAACACCCGGTTTCGATGATTTCGTAAATGATGAAGTCAGCCTGAAAAATCGTCGGTTCAAATTCCCCAATGACCAGTTTTATTTAAAAACGCAGGCTGAAATGACCGAGCTTTTTAAAGATATACCGGAGGCGATTGCGAATACCGGTCTGGTGGCAGATAAGGTTGACGTATTAAATCTGAAAAAAGACATCCTGTTACCGGCCTTCCCGATTCCACCGGCTTTTCAGATCCATAAGGACAATAATCTGAACCAGTGGGAGTACCTCAAAGAGATCACCTATCTGGGCGCAAAAAAAAGGTATACCGATCTGACACCTGAAATAACTGACCGGCTCGATTTTGAGCTGTTCACGATCAAAACCATGGGCTTTGCCGGGTATTTTCTGATCGTTAGTGATTTTATCCAGGCAGGCCGCGATATGGGCGTATTTGTCGGACCGGGACGTGGATCTGCTGCCGGCAGCGTAGTGGCTTTTTGTATCGGAATTACCAACATAGATCCCATCAAATATAACCTGCTGTTTGAACGGTTTTTGAATCCTGACAGAAAATCCATGCCCGATATCGACACGGATTTTGATGATGAGGGCCGCCAGAAAGTGATTGATTATGTCGTCAAAAAATACGGAAGAAACCAGGTAGCCCAGATAGTTACTTACGGCACCATGGCCGCCAGGATGAGTATAAAGGATGTTGCGCGCGTGATGGATCTTCCGCTGGCGGAATCCAACGCACTGGCAAAACTGGTTCCTGATCGTCCCGGAGTAAGCCTCAAACGGGTACTGCATGCACCGTTAAAATCAAAGGACGGGGAAAAGTCGCTGGAAGAAAAAGAAGGAATCGGGGGAGATGACCTGGAGCTCGTAAAAAAGATTCGTGAAATCTATCAGGGAGCTGATCTGCGCAGCCGTGTACTACGGGAAGCTGAACGATTGGAAGGGTCCGTAAGGAATACCGGGCTTCACGCAGCGGGAATTATCATCGCTCCGGAGGATCTGGCGAATATTATTCCGGTTTGTACAGCCAAGGATTCTGACCTGTTGGTAACACAAATTGAAGGATCCATCATTGAAGATGCAGGTGTTCTCAAAATGGACTTTCTGGGATTGCGGACATTGAATATCCTGAAAACTTCATTGGAACTCATTCGGCAAAATCATGGCATCAGCATAGATATTGACCTTATTCCCCTCGACGATAAAAAAACATTTGAATTATACCAGAAAGGAGATACGATCGGAACATTTCAGTTTGAAAGTCCGGGTATGCAAAAATATTTGAGGGACCTGAAGCCCGATAAGTTTGATGACCTCACAGCAATGAATGCACTGTACCGGCCGGGTCCTATGGCTTACATACCTGCGTTCATCGATCGTAAGCATGGACGCGAGCCTATTCAATATGATCTGGTTGAAATGGAAGAGTATCTGAAGGATACGTATGGAATCACCGTCTATCAGGAACAGGTGATGTTGCTGGCACAGAAACTGGCCGGCTTTAGTAAAGGTGACGCGGATGTGTTGAGAAAGGCGATGGGAAAGAAACAGAAATCGATCCTCGACAAGATGAAAAACCAGTTCATATCCGGGGCAACTGCAAAAGGACATGCAGCAGCGTCGCTGGAAAAAATATGGACTGACTGGGAAGCATTCGCTCAATATGCATTTAATAAATCCCATTCCACCTGTTATGCCTATGTAGCTTACCAGACGGCTTATCTGAAATCACATTATCCTTCGGAATACATGGCAGCTGTACTGAACCATCAGGGTAATATTGAAAAGATTACTTTTTTTATGGAGGAATGCAAACGAATGGGATTAAAAGTATTGGGACCGGATGTCAATGAATCCAAACAGGGGTTTGCAGTAAACAGCAAAGGTGAAATCAGAGTAGGTCTGGGAGGACTGAAAGGCGTGGGTGAAGCGGCCGTGTTTTCATTGATTGAGGAGAGAGAAAAAAACGGTCCGTATATTTCGATTTTTGATATGGTAAAGCGAATCAATCAAAGAACCGTTAGTAAAAAAACATTGGAAAGTCTTGCTTACGCAGGTGCCTTTGATTGTTTTCCCCAGTTCCATCGCGCGCAGTATTTTCATATTGCTCCGGGTGAAACAGTAACAGGACTGGAAAAAATTATTCGTTTCGGGAATGTCGTGCAGGCACAAAA
>DASSGT010000807.1:0-7886 GCA_035693345.1 Puia sp.
GCGAAGTACCGTAACCACCGATCGTGAGTACATGCGTACTGTCGTTGAGCCGGCCGATCATATCCAGGTTCAGCATGTAGCTGATTTTTGATAAAGGCAGGGTGGGATATTCAGTAAAGTATTTTGACCCTCTTAAACCGGATTCTTCACCGGAAAAAGCGATAAATAGATAATTTGTTTTAGGATTCTTTGATTTTTTCAGCAACCGGGCGAGTTCGATCATACCAGCAACACCACTCGCATTATCATCAGCGCCCGGGTGTATCATTTTTTCCGTGCCTTTGTACAATGAATTCCCGTCTTCCCCGAAACCCAGATGATCATAATGTGCTCCGATGACGACAGTATATGGCGAGCCATTATCCAGATAGCCTATGATATTATGGCCCCATCTTTTTTTCTCTTCCATCTCCGCATCGATTTCCACGTCCAGCGTCTGTGAGATGTCCTTCAGATATTATTTTCTGCCTGATTTTGTAACGTACAGAGCAGGGATTTTCTCCGGCCGGATGCCTTCAGCAGGGTCAAATACAATTCCATCATCCGTTTTTGAACTGTTGTAGAAAATCACAGCACTGGCGCCTTTTCCCGCAAACTGTTTTGTTTTATCCCTCAGAAATTTATTCAAATCAAAATGCGGATTCGACTGGGACGCTTCAATGGTTTCCTTCAAATCATAAAACCAGGGAGAACCGCTCTCCTGCAATGCTACGGCCGGCGACCCCTCCACTTTACCGGCAGCGCTGAAGGGTAAAGGAAAAAATTCAGTATTCAGGAGGAGGGCTGAATTATTTATTGTAAAAGCACTGTGACTGATGTCTCTTCCATCATAAATTTCAAAACGCTGTAGCCAGGTGCCACTGTCTCCCATTGGTTTAAGACCGGCTTTCGCAAAATCTGTGATAATATAGTCAGATGCCAGTGTTTCACCTGCTGTTCCTGACCGCCGGCCTTCCAGCTTGTCGTTTGATAGATAATTGATGTCAGTCTGAAGTTCTGCAATGATCTCCTTATCGGCTTTGCGAAGCTTTTGTGAACGGACAATTGAAAAAAAGGTAGGAATAAAAATAAACGATAATAAAATGCTTCGTATCATGAAGATCTGTTTGCGAAGTACCGGGTACAAAGATATATTGTCAAAAGGCATTCCAAACCGTTATGAAATTAAGTTAGTTTAGTTTATATAACCTGACTTTAACCGGTTTCCTGTTCCGGCTGTCTTTCATCGGATACGGATGCCTGAGAGTCAATCGCAATGGCATAAAAACCCGCTACGATAGTCGGCCTGTACAAACAAAAACCCGGGTTACCCGGTTAAAACCGGGTTCCTTCCGGCTAACTTTAGCATGTCTATGTATGAAAAGAACCTTCAAATCTTTCAAGTCATAATATTTTTCCTTTACTTTTGCAGATTAGCCTTTTCCGAACTGAACTTTCCGGTTTAGGCACGTAGAAAACAGACAAGCTGAATGGCCCTCCCGCACCTTATTAAATACGTTTACACGAATGGAACCGATGAAGTTATCCGGCGGGGTAAGAAGATTCATGCCATAGGATACGTAGAACTTATCGAGTATGATGAGCTTTTCGAAACCGTAACCTTCCGGATCAAGGATGACAGTTATTCCACTTACTACAAGGTTTTCGTTCAGAAATTCCGCGATGCAAAAGCACTTTCCGTGCGTTGCAGCTGTCCTTATAATCTCGGAGATATCTGTCGCCATGAAGCGGCTGCGCTGATCCAGCTTCAGGAACTCCTGGACAGGAATATGCTGAAGGCGGAAGAAATACAGTATGATCAGTCACATACTGTCATAAAGATGAAGTCGATTGATCTGAAGACGCTTCGTTTACTATGTTCCCGTGAAGTTTATGAAGAAGCCGGCAGATATTTGCAATCAAAAAAAGCCAGCATACTGCTGGCAGCCGATGAAACAGTAAAAGCCAGCGTGGAAATTGATGGCGTGCAATATCCTGTGGTCATCAGGAAAAATGAAGAGAGAAATTTTGATACAAGTTCCACCTATCCCGATACAGATCATCCGCTTTGCCTTCCGAAGGTGATTTTATTTCTCCAGTTATTACAGGCGCACGGATCATATTATTTCGACAGTATCCGGAACTGGGATAAAGAAAAAAATAAACTACTTGAAGCATACGGATATTCTTTAAACGATGATCTCAAGGGCCGATTTGAATTCTCTTACAAGGATGGTAAACCTTTTCTGCGTGTGCTGGACACCAGCATAAAACGGGTGAATCCCGCGGCATTGTCAAGGCCAAAACCGGAAATTGAAAGTGAGGTTGCCGAAGAAGTACTGGAACCCGAACAAAAAGCCAGTTCAGTTCAACGGCTCGGGGTCGTCTTTAATTTCAACCATGAGTCCTATCCCGGTTTCCTGCTGGACGCCATCAGCGGTGAAAGCAACGAACAACAGACGGCTTACGTTGGAAAGATTGAAAAACTCGAGCTTGCGAAGTTTGTAAATACAGAAAAATTAAATGAAGCAGATCGTCAACTGGTCTTTTCATTGCGGAAGACGCAGGAGCAGGAAGTAAATAAGTATCTTAACCGCAACTCTCCTTTCAGCGGGATGTGGGAAAATATTATTCATACCGAAGGAGAGGAACTGCCCGACGACACCAAGGCGCTGATCATAGAGTATCTGCATCCCCGTTACCGAAAGCTGTTTACCGAACTTTCCGAAAATCCTTTTATCTTCTTCCTCAACGGTCATAAGCCATTCAAGACCGCTAACCTGCAGTCGGTGAATCTGTCGCCCGACCCTGTAAGCCCCTCTTTCAAGGTTTCCACCAATAAAAACAATATAGAGATCCGGGCTTATACCCGCATCACGGGTCAATCCATTGATCTCACCCAGAATAAATGTAACAGTCAGGTCATTTTATTTATAAATAATTGCCTGTATCTCTGGGACAAGCCGGAGGATATTGCCGTCATTTCAAAATTTACGGATGGCCGGATGACCATTTCTAAGTCAGAATGGCCTACACAGCTACGGAACTTTGTGATCCCTCTCCAGAAGGAGTATCATGTTGAATTTGAAAACGAACTGATCAGGGAAGTGAAAAGCGGGGATCCGGATAGAAAAGTCCTGCTGCAGGAGAAAGGTGATTACTTACTGTTCCAGCCCGTTTTTTCTTATAAAGGTTTTGAAACAACATCCATCGGAAAGGATCAGCTTCTCATACCTGATGGAGATAAAGTATTGCTCATCCAGCGTAACAAGGAAAAAGAAACTGCATTCATAACACAACTTCAATCTCTGCATTCCCAGTTCATACAGCCACAAGGCTCATCCGGACTGGCATTGCGTGGAAACGATGTGTTGAAGAACAACTGGTTTTTTCTGTTTATGGACGCCATGCAGGAAATGAAGGTGACCGTGCAGGGTTTTGAAGCACTGAAAAATTTCCGTTTTAATACTTCCCGCCCGCAAACTAAAATTCATATCAGCAGCAGTACCGACTGGTTCGATGCCCGGGTGGATATCATCTTTGGCGACCAGAAAGTATCTATTGCCGATGTAAAAAAAGCCCTTGCAAATAAGCAACAGTTTGTCCCGCTGACAGATGGCACATTGGGTGTTTTGCCAGATGAATGGGTGAAGAGATACGCCCTGCTATTCCGGGTAGGAGAAGGAAAGAGCAATGAGCTGCGTCTGTCCCGGTATCATCTGAGTGTAATTGATGAGTTATATGAAAACAGAAATGAAGAAGAGCTGATCATCCATCTGGAGAAAAAATATGAGCAGCTAAAAGAATTCAAAAAAATAAAGGAAATTGATCCGCCGGCACATTTGCAGCATACGCTGCGCCCTTACCAGGTCCATGGATTTCACTGGCTCAATTACCTGCACGAAGTAAACTGGGGTGGTATTCTGGCTGATGACATGGGATTGGGTAAAACCATCCAGGCGCTTTCTTTTCTTCATCATTATAAAGAACATTACGGGCACCTGCGTGCCCTGGTGGTTTGCCCGACCACGCTCATATTTAACTGGGAAAATGAAATTAAGAAGTTTGCTCCGGGACTTACTTACCGGATTCACCATGGCGGCGAACGACTGAGAAATAAAGAAGCGCTGAATGATTTTCAGGTTATCATCACAACTTATGGTACCCTGCGAAGCGATATCAAGCTGCTGATGGATATGCCCCTGGATTATGTTGTGCTGGATGAATCGCAGGCCATAAAGAATCCGGCCAGCAAAGTAACAAAAGCAGCCTGCCTGTTGCGTGCAAAACATCGGTTATGCATGAGCGGTACCCCGCTTCAGAATAATACATTTGACATCTTTGCGCAAATGAACTTTCTCAATCCGGGCATGTTGGGAAGTATCGAATTCTTCCGGCAGGAGTTTGCCATACCCATTGATAAATTTGGCGAACCGGACCGGAAGGACCATCTGAGAAAACTATTATTCCCATTCATACTTCGCAGAACGAAGGAACAGGTTGCAAAGGATCTTCCAGAAAAAACAGAAACGATTCTGTTTTGTGAAATGGAAGACGAGCAACGTAAAGTGTACGATGCTTACCGGAATGACTACCGCGATAAAATCCTGGGCACCATTGAATCCCAGGGCATACAGAAATCGCAATTGACCCTTTTACAGGGTCTGATGAAACTCCGGCAAATATGTGATTCCCCTGCTATTTTAAATGAAACGGACAAATATCCAAACCATTCCATCAAGCTGGATGAGCTGGCAAGGGAAATTTCAGAAAATATAGGCAACCATAAAGCGCTGATATTTTCCCAGTTCCTGGGTATGCTGGCCCTGATCAAGGAAAAACTCATTGAACTCGATATCCCGTTTGCATATTTTGACGGAAGTACCACTGCAACAGACCGTGAAAAGGCTATCCGCGAATTCCAGGATAATGACAGTTGTCGTGTGTTCCTGATTTCACTCAAAGCCGGGGGTGTAGGTCTCAATCTGACAGCCGCAGACTATGTGTATATTGTAGATCCCTGGTGGAATCCGGCTGTTGAACAACAGGCTATCGACCGGACGCACCGTATTGGGCAAACCAAGAACATTTTCGCCTATCGTATGATCTGTAAAGACAGCATTGAAGATAAAATTCTTCAGCTACAGGATCGGAAACGTCTGTTGGCAAAAGATCTGATTGCTGATGACGACGGATTTGTGAAGAGTCTTTCCCGCGAAGATGTGGAATACCTGTTTAGTTAAGCTAAAGCAGAAAGCGCAAGGTTTAAAGCCCACCATACATACATATAAATACTTAGAGGTAAGAGCCAATCTATACCTGTCAGCCCACTGCGAAATACCGTATTTCCCCTATTGCATCTCACTGATTTTTGTTATATTTTAGTTCCCAAATCCAAAGCTATGAGAAGCACATTGATGGCCCTTGCTCTGTTGCTGAATGCAACGTGGCTTTTCTCACAGGACGATGTTTTTTCCAACAAGACAAATGTTGCGCTAGAAAAAGTAATCCGCGATTTTCCAAACCGCTTTCATAATATACGTGGTGATATGATCGCCCAGCACGCACAGGTGGTCGAATACAAGTCAACCATTTCAGTTCCTGGTGCCAGTTACTGCAGCATCTGGAAATATAACGTTGCCAATAACGAAGTATATGACTGGAACTGCACGACTTTCAATTCACCCAATTTCATGCAGGCCCGTGCGAAGTTTAAAGAGATTTACGACCAGATTGAAAATACCATCATCAAAATTGATGGGCAAAAACCTTTTATTATTAATGCACAGTACCTCACGCCTACCGAAATGCATAATGTAAATTCTATCAGTTTCGAATTGCTTCCCGCAGTTAATGAAATGAAGAATCTGAAAATCGATCTCACCCTGGAAAAAGAATCGAATATCTGGAAGGTAAAATTGAGTGTATATGAGGGTGAGCGTAAGCTCAACGCGATGACCGCGGCAAACTAAATACAAGTCTGGAAGACTGGAAGTCCGGAAGTCTGGGAGTGCTGAACTTCAACAAACTTAATTGGTTACTCTCAACTGATCCCGCACGTGCGGGATCAACTGTCAACCGCCAACCGCCAACTGCCAACTGCCAATCAAACCATCAACCGCCAACCAGTAAAACATACTCCCGCAATACGGATTCTATCTCTTCCATCTTAAATGGCTTGGAAACATAGTTATTCATTCCCGAATCGAGGCAGCGTTCTTTATCGCCCTTCATCGCATCTGCGGTAAGAGCGATGATTGGAATTTTTGACTGAGCAGTCTGCATTTTTCGTATGATGCGGGTGGTGGTATAACCGTCCATCTCCGGCATATTCACATCCATAAATATCAACACCGGATCATAATGCGGCAATGATTCGATTACTTCCTTTCCATTCTGCATCTGGATCACATCAAATCCCATTCTCTTCAGTACTTCAGAAATCAACAACATATTAATAGGATCATCATCTACGACCATGATGCTGGCTGCCTGTGTAATTTTTTCAATGGAACCAAAGGAAGGATGCAGGGAATCATTTTGCATATTCTTCTCGAACAGCGATAATAAAGTACTGTTGAGTTCATGCAATTTTACAGGCTTTGAAATAAATTTATTAATGCCGGATTTGTCAGCTTCATGCTGATACAGATTTTTTTCCAGAGAAGAGAGCATTAGAATAAAAGGATGACTGACACCATGGATAGTAGATTTGATCTTCTTCACGAGATTTATACCATCCATGCCCGGCATATGGTGATCGGTAATAATTAAATCAAAAGGCTGACCGGAGGACGATGCCGATGCAATTTTTAATAATGCGTCCGGTCCGTTTGAAACCGTTTCACAATATATCTGGAAATATCCCAGGGTTTCCTCCATTAACTGAAGGTTGGTCTGATTATCATCCACTACCAGCACCTTTTTAAGTTGTGGTTTTGGTTGAATCTGAATCTCGGGCTGATCATTTGCGATCTCCAGTGGCATACAGAGAGAAAAGGAACTTCCTTTACCCGCCTCACTTTCCACCGTAAGGGTTCCGTGCATCAGTTCAGCCAGGCTTTTTGATATCGCCAGTCCCAGTCCTGTACCACCATATTTTCTGGTCGTTGAATTATCTGCCTGTGTAAAACTTTCAAATATTTTTTGCAGCTTATCTTTTGCTATACCGATGCCGGTATCTTTTACTTCTATGATGAAATTCAAATACTTCTTGTCCTCATGATAAAAATAGTCTCCCTGTTTCCTGATCGAAACAAAGATCTCTCCCTCTTTTGTAAACTTGATTGCATTGCCCAACAGGTTTACAACAATTTGCCTGATACGAACGGGATCTCCCATCAATTGCGAAGGAATGTCGTGATCAACCCGGTAAAGCATTTCAAGTTTTTTCTCAAATGCTTTCAGTGTTAATATATCGATGGTTTCCTCCACCAGTTCATCCAGTTTGAATAAAGTATGATCGATTAACAGTTTGCCTGCCTCTATACGCGAGAAATCCAGGATGTCGTTAATGATTTCCAATAACCCGTAGGCGGATTTCTTAACATTCTTCAGATAATCCCGTTGTGTTTTTTGCAATTCCGTCGTTAGCACCAGGTCTGTAAATCCAATGATGCCATTCATGGGTGTACGTAATTCATGGCTCATATTTGCCAGGAATTCGCTTTTGGTGCGACTGGCTGTTTCAGCAAGCACCTTCGCCTGAATCAGTTCGTCCTCTATCTTTTTACGCTGGATGGCTGCACTCAAAGACGAAGCGAAAGATTGTAAAATGGAAAATTCTCCTTCTGTCCATTCCTTATCGCGGGTTAATTCATCAAAGCCGACAAAGCCCCAAAAGAAATCATTTACAAAAATCGGAATAGACAAAGTGGCTTCCACCTGGTGTATGTCAAAAATTCCCT
>DASSGT010000808.1:0-3397 GCA_035693345.1 Puia sp.
CTTTCTGGCCGTCACACTTGGCTTCCTAGCGGAAAACCTTCGTGAGCATATTTCTGAAAAGGACAGGGCCGAAATTTTTGCGCAATCACTGATAGCTGATTTTAAAGCCGATACGGCTACGCTTCATCAATTGATATTTTATACGAGGGAAAAGATACGTATGATCGATTCACTCGATCACAATCTTCATGCAGTCCGAAACAGAACCAATGATTCTCTGTTATACACTACAATCATTTATGTTATATCGACTTTCCAATTTGATAATATAAATGGTACCTATGAACAAATAAAGAACTCCGGTTCTCTGAGATTTTTTAATCAGGTAACCGTCAATAATTTGAATAGCTACGATGCTGCCGCCGACAAATTGAAACTGATGGAAGACTGGGAAAATAAATTTCTATATGAAAGGCTAATACCTCAGACACAGGAGATGATTAATTACAAAGTGATAGACGATCTGCGCAATAATGGGCAAATCAGACACGAAATGTATATCAGAAATGTAAATAATCAGGCGTCAGATATTTTAATAAACCAGGCCGATGTCATAAAAAATCTGCGACGGCGCCAGTCGGTCCAGCAAAAAGTATTGCTTCAAAAAGCGGAAGAAATTATTACAGAGTTAACGAAGGAGTTTCATTAAATTCAAACGGAATGAGCGAAGTATTGCACGGAAACATTGTTCGTCTCGAACCATTGCAGGAAAGCCACGCCGAAGGTTTGGTGCGTGCGTCAATGTTTGATGACGGGCTTTATAAGTGGAGTCCTGTTCCACAGGGTATCGACGAGGTAAGGAAATATATTCAAACAGCACTGGAATGGAAGGAGGCTGGAACTGCCCAGCCATATGCTATTGTTCGCGTTCATGGGAACAATGTAATCGGATCCACCCGGTTTTTTCAAATCGAAAAGTGGGCCTGGAAACCTGATCATCCGAGACATGGTCGCGCGTATCCGGATGCCGCTGAAATCGGATATACATGGCTCGACAACTCAGCGATTCGCACGGGTGTGAATACCGAGGCAAAATTTCTGTTATTACAACACGCGTTTGAAAAATGGCAGGCATACCGGATTTGTTTACATACCGATGTGCGTAATGACCGGTCGAAAGCGGCGATTGAAAGGATTGGGGGAAAGTTTGAGGGGGTTCTTCGGTCACACCGTCTTGCAAACGACGCCACACCAAGAGACTCTGCCCGGTTTTCCATACTGCTTTCTGAATGGCCGGAAGTAAAGCAGCGTCTTCATAAACTGCTACGGCGTGAATGAAACAAACATTTGACCGATGAAAAAATATCAGGGACCAGCCACCATCATCATGAGATTCGCTCTGGCGACCGGATTCTTATCAGCAGTTGCAAGCCGCCTGAGTTTGTGGGGGAGCCATTCATCCGGATGGGCCGGTTTTTTGGATTATACAAAATCGGTAAACTCATTTGCGCCGGCTTCCCTGGTGTCCATATTGGCTGTCATGAGTACAATACTGGAAACGTCTTTCGCCATTTTATTGTTAATAGGTTATAAAACGAGGTGGGCAGCGCTCGGAACATCCGTACTGACCTTGTTTTTTGCCCTCTCTATGGCATATTCGTTTGGTCTGAAAGAACCATTGGATTATTCCGTGTTCGCTTTCAGTGCGTCTGCATTTCTTTTATCTACGATACCGGATTATCCTTTGAGTATAGATCAGCGGATAAAAAAAATGCCGGGTTAACGAAGTGTTATCGAAAATATGACTGGTGTGAAATAATTTTTATCGAGTTTTGTAATGCAATAAATCAAAATTCTGATGGAAGAAATCGAAGTGCCTACGGAGCATCTTCACGAAACAATAGAAGAAGAAGTTGAGGAAGCGGTTAAAAAAAATGAGCGAAAGGGGGGAATGCTGATAGCCATTTCTACAGCACTGATGGCCGTGTTCGCCGCCATGGCCAGTCTGCTGGCGGGGCATCATTCTGATGAAGCCGTTATTGAACAGATAAAAGCCTCCGATCAATGGGCGTTCTACCAGGCGAAGGGAATCAAGGACGAAATACTATCGTTCTCCAATAGTCCGGATAAAGAGGCACGCAGTGCAAAATATAAAGCGGACCAGGCTGAGATCCAGAAGAAAGCAAAGGAATCAGAGGAAGCGTCACGCGCACACCTGGAACACCATGAAATTCTTGCGAGGGCTGTGACATTGTTCCAGATTTCCATCGCCATTTCTGCCATTGCCATATTGACAAAAAAAAGATTTCTGTGGTATGTCAGCCTGGGCGTTTCCTGTTTTGGATTATTCTTTTTTGTGACAGGAATATTTTGATGCCGGTCAGATTCTCCAACGCGCCAGTTTCGGAATACCTTTAGTGAAAAACCCGGCAAGAAATCCGGGAAATCCCATCTGCTTTAATTTGCCCTTTACGAAATCCTGCATCTGGCCGACCGTTAATTGAGGTTGGGTGAATTTCCCTTCCTGGTAACAATAGCTGCAATACATATTACTTTTGGAACCATCGGCATTCGTACCGCCTCCGGCCTTATCTTTATTCAGCGGCATTCCGCAACTCTGGCAGTTTTTGTATGATTTTTCCATGGTGATTGATTTGGTTAACCATATCTGAACAATTGCAAAGGACATTACAAAATTAGTAAGGGGTTCTATTAAACTTGCTGTATGAAAATAATTTTCAGGTCCCTGGCCCCGGCAGTTTTTATTTTATGTACAATGGCAGGTGTTGCTCAGCAAAAAGCACCCTCTCAGGCCAACGAAAAGAAATGGTGGAAAGAAGCGGTTGTTTATCAGATATACCCGCGCAGTTTCAGGGATAGTGACGGAGATGGCGTTGGCGATCTGAACGGTATTATTCAGAAACTGGATTATGTAAAAAGCCTGGGCGTGGATGTGATTTGGCTGAATCCCATTTACGCTTCGCCGAATGCCGATAATGGATACGATATCAGCGATTATCAGGCCATCATGAAGGAATTCGGAACCATGCATGATTTTGACAGGCTGCTGGCCGAAATCCACAAACGCGGACTCAAATTAGTGATGGATCTGGTGGTGAATCATTGCAGTGATGAACATTTCTGGTTTAAGGAAGCCCGTAAATCAAGAACCAATCCCTACCGGAATTATTTTCACTGGTGGAACGCAGAAAACGGGAAACCTTCTCCACGATATAGTTTTTTTGATGTAAATAATGATGCATGGAAATATGATTCAACTACGAACGCGTATTACCTGCACTATTTCGGGGATAAACAACCGGATCTGAACTGGGAAAATCCGGCAGTGCGCCAGGAGATTTATAAAATGATGCGTTTCTGGCTGGATAAGGGAATCGACGGGTTTCGCATGGATGTGATCACGATCATTTCAAAGGATACCACTTTCCCGCCCATG
>DASSGT010000809.1:0-2634 GCA_035693345.1 Puia sp.
CGTAAGATTTGTATATCCGTCCTTACCCGTAAATTGGTTTACAGCTTCTTTGGGGGGTTCTACCCAGTACTCCTGATTAATGACAAATTTGAATTGCCTTGTTTCTCCTTTTTTCCCGATTTGTTTTTTCGAAATCTTCAACCGAAATATTTTATCGCTACCCATGACAGCTATATAATCCGGATCCTTTGGATTCCAATTGTTAAAATCTCCTGCAACATTCACAGCATTGATCTCTTTGAACCGCTCTTTCAGGTTAATCACCTGTCTGCCGATTAAAATTGTTTTCTCTTGTCCAAATATGAATTCAATGGAGTCACCTTTTGTCTTATATCCAAATTCCGTTTCGCGTGACTGACTTCTGGCTGAATATGAAATGAGCAGCCACCCGATCAGCAGGGCAGATAATTTGAATCGCCTTTTGAAATTCATATTTTAATTTTTTTTATTGCCCGCTGATTCACGTATTCCCGGTTTGATCACAGGGTAATGTATTGATACTATTCGGTAAATTTGCATACTCAATAAAAACCGATGTGTTACGATATTTCATATACGGTGAATGTGAAAGAGCTGGCGGATTATTTTCCCGACCTCGAATTTCACTCACAGCTGGAACTGGATTTTGATGCCGGCGTTCATATCATGGGTCACTCCTATGCTGAGCATCCGATCATCTACCGGACCGCTGAGGGAAAACTGCTTTGTCGTGCGATGGAATGGGGTTGTATTCCTTTTTATGTAAAGGATGAGAAAACATTCCTGCGCCAGCGCGCGACGATGCTCAACGCACGCAGTGAACGGATACTGGAAGATTCGAAATCCTACTGGTTCAAGATCAGGAACCGCCGTTGCCTGATTCCGGTTAACGGAATGTATGAACACAGGGCAATAAAGGGCTGGAAGAAAAAAGTGCCCTATTTTATCCGGCTGAAGGAGCAGCCCATGTTTTTTTTGCCGGGGCTATATTCCGTGGCAGACTTACCGGATCTGGAAACCGGAGAGATCGTCAAGCGATACACTTTTACGTTGATTACCCGCTTCGCCAATGATGTCATGGTGAATATTCATAATGATGGGGATAATAAAAGCAGGATGCCCCTGTTTCTTCCAAAAACCCTGTCAGATAAATGGCTTAGCGAGGAATTGTCACCGGAAGAATACAAGGCGATACTGGATTTTGAAATGCCTTCAGATCAAATGACCTATCATCCGGTCTTTACGATCCGCAGTCCGAAACCGCGGCCGGACGATAAGCCCAAAAATGAATACTGGGAATGGGAGAAATTACCTGCGTTGGGAGAACTGAATCCCTGATTACTTTTTTACTTTAACAAGCTCATCTTCCATCTCCTTCTTGATGGTGTGTTCTTCGTGAACTTCATCTATTGAGTGGGATTGCTGCAGAGTGTCCTGCTTTTTTGTAAACTCACTTAATTTTAAGTAATATTTCTGAATCACTTTCAGCTCTTCTTCCGTCATCCCTTCTACATTCACCAGGCGGTTACTGGCGGCTTCGTTTGAGGCCACTAACTCATTCAGTTTTAATTGAATTGACAGGGAATCCTTATTCTGAGATTTAAGTATCAGAAAGACCATCAGGATAGTGATCACGCTGGACATGGTACCGATAATCATTTCCCACCTTGCAGAAAAATGCAGGAAAAATCCCGAAATGGCCCATGCCAGCACGAAAAGGAAAACGATAAATACCGTAGAAGTTCGTCCGGCCATATTAACAACATTTGATGCTATGTTCTCGATCAAACGGGAGAAAGAAGAAATTGATTTCATGCTCTATCCCGGGCAATAGGCGTGCCCGAATAAAATAAGAACAGCAACGTTAAAAAGCTTCCATTTTCCGTTGAATACACGGGATTTTCTGGTTTTAATGGGGGCCTGACTTACTTTCACCTTATGTCTGAAGGCATACAGTCATTTCATGTCAAAAGGTCGCTGTTTGGTACGACGCGCCAGCTAACCGTGGCTCCTTTATATCTTGAGATGGAAGGGCCACTGGCTAATACGCGTTTTACAAAGGAAGATATAGAGGGGCTGCGTTTTGGCGTTACGTCTTTCCGGTATTATCTGATACCTATCAGCAAGACTTATAATATTGAGATAAAAAATAGCCAGGGCAAGATTATCCTGATTCGTCTGCACTCATTGTTCGGGGTAGGAAATCAGAAGAACCGAACACTGTTCATACAGATACATAAACAAATTCAGCAGTCCTATTTTAATGATATGGCGATTCATTATGTGCGATTACTGAACGGAGGTCTAACCTTTGAGCTCGCCGGTGCATTTCTGACAGAAGAGGGTGTGCTGATCAGAAAAGATAAACCCCTGATACCATGGTCACGTACCGGTCTTGCGACCCGCTTTCATTCCTGTTCTGTTTATGACATGACAGATCTTCGTCATTTCAGATCCTTTGACTACTGGCACGACTGGAATGCTTCTTTACTTCGTTCCGTAGTTGATTACAAAATCCGCGCAATGAGATCCTGAGCGGGATGTAAAAATTACGCTATCACAATTAACATTTGGAAAAATAAAATACGACTGGATGTAAAAATTACGCAATCAAAATTAACAATCGAATAATACGAATCAGCAAAAAATGATTGT
>DASSGT010000810.1:0-9322 GCA_035693345.1 Puia sp.
ATCATCCGGCTTCTTGGAAATCCTCCACTGGTCTGCGGTCTCCTGTTATCGCTAAAAAGTCTTAAGAACTGGTATCTGAGAAAAATCGAAAGTGAGGCGCTCACGCGGGCAAATACCAATGCAGAATTGCAATTATTGAAATCGCAGATACATCCGCATTTTCTGTTCAACACCCTGAATAATATTTATTCTTATTCTCTCACCAATAAACCGGAAACTCCGGGCCTCGTGAAAAAACTGAAGCAAACAGTTCATTATATGGTTGCGGAATGTAATCATGCCTACGTTCCGCTCAAAAACGAGCTGAATATGATTGCAAACTATATCGAGCTGGAGAAAATCCGGTATGGCAACCGGCTGAGTATGCAGGTGGAGCTGATAAATCCGGATGGTAATCATTTAATCGCACCCCTCCTGATGATTCCCTTTGTAGAAAATAGTTTTAAACATGGCGTGAGCCAGATCCTGGATCACCCGCGAATCATTTTAAAAATTTATGTAGAGGGAAATACACTGCATTTCTATTTAAATAACAGTAAGCCGCTTACTACTGAACATCAGGATCTGAGAAAAGGTATCGGTTTGGAAAATGTCAGAAAGAGACTGGATCTTTTATATCCTGATAAACATAAACTGCTGATCCTGACAAAGGAGGATAGTTTTACTGTACAAATGGAAATTTTACTGACGGATTATTTATTGTTGGAATCCGAGCCGGATATATTTTCAACAAAGCAAAACAACCAAAACATCTCCTATGCCATCTGATACAAAAATAAAATGTCTGGTAGTAGATGATGAACCGCCAGCCCTGGATGTTTTGAAGAAATATATTGAATCAATCCCTTCCCTGAGTTTATCGGGCGTTTGCGGGAACGCGGTGGAAGCACTGGCTGTTCTTCAGGAGCAGCCCATTGACATACTTTTTCTGGATATCCAGATGCCACAAATTCTGGGAACCGATTTCATCCGTACACTGACCAATCCTCCCAAGATAATATTTACAACAGCCTACCGAAAATATGCAGTGGAGGGATTTGACCTGGACGCAGTGGATTATCTGTTGAAGCCGATCTCCTTTGAGCGGTTTCTGAAAGCCGTCAATAAAATCATGAAAACGTCTATCAAACAAAACGGATTTGGTGACGCAGCATCCGCAGTTGAAAATGAAGTGGTGAATACACATATCCACTTCAGGGCCGACCGGAAAATATTAAAAATTGCATTGGATGATATTCTTTACTTCGAAAGCCTGAAAGACTATATTAAAGTGGTTACGAAGGCCAAAACATTTCTTACAAAACATTCCATTTCATCACTGGAAGAAAATCTGCCCAATCCGGGATTCCTTCGGATTCACCGATCCTATATCATTGCGGTGAATAAGATTGAATATTTTAAAAACGAAGTGGTTGGCATCGGAAAACAGGAACTTCCCATCAGCCGGATGTACCGTCATGAGGTTGAAAAGATTTTGAAAAAGTATTGACCTCGTCATTCATAGCGTAGGCTTTCTTCGCCAGCCGTAGCTCTACTCAGAGCGAAGGCTGGTTACCGGATTCGCCAATGACGCCCTGACCGACTGAACACTCACCGTAATCAACGTAATCAGAAAAGCCGCGGCCATTGTTGCTGCAAAGATCCAAAGGGATATTTCAATACGGTACGTATAGCGCTGCAGCCAGTTAAACATAAAATAATACGACAGGGGCAAGGATATGCACAGCGAGAAAAAGATCAGGATCACATATTCTTTTGAAAGCAGCCTCCATACATTAAATACAGAAGCGCCTAAAACCTTGCGCACCCCGATTTCTCTTTTGCGTTGTTCAGCGGTAAAGGATGACAATCCGAACAATCCAATACAACTGATAAAAATGGCGAAGCCGGCGAATATCAGGGAAATGGTTCCGATTTTTTTCTCCGTTGAAAAACGTGAAGCATATACTTCATCATTTGGATAATAAGTAAAAGGAGAAGACGGATTATACTTTAGAAAAACCGGTTCTGTCAGTGCAATGGCTTTTGCAAAGGAGATCGACGGGTTCAGTTTGATATTCAGGCAATACAGATATTGGGAGGGCAGGTTCATGGTGTAAATCGTGGGAGAGACTTTTGCAAAAGGCGATTCCATCACCATATCCTTTATTACACCGATGATATGTAAAGGCTGGTTCGGTACCTGCGTATATTTGGAAGTCATGACGGCACCGATCGGATTTTTTAATCCCAAATATTTTACCGCCGTTTCATTGATCACCAGGGCATTGCTATCTGTGGGATAATCGGCTGAAAAATCACGGCCCTGTGTAAATTCCCATTTTACGGTTTTGCCATAATTAGACGAAACGGCCAGCCAACCTAGCACAGGATTGTTGTTGGGATCTTTGCCCGGCCAACTCCACCCGTCGGGCTTTGACAGATCATAAGTAGATGAACTTGCTAAAATCAAATCAACAATGGCTCCCTTTGCGAGTAGTTCGTTTCGTATCGCTTCATGATTTTTATATAAATCGGGTGTCACCCGGTAAACGGTCAGCAGTCCCTTCTGGTCAAATCCGGTGGGACGGTTACGTGCGTATTGTATTTCCTGAAAAACAACCAGCGTTCCGACAACCAATGCGACGGAGATCGTGAACTGAAGAACGACCAGTACTTTCCGGGGAAGGGTTGCAGAACGTCCTGCTTTCAAAGTACCTTTTAATACTTTTACCGCATCAAAAGATGACAGATAGAAGGCGGGATAACTTCCTGCGACGACTCCGGTAACGAGTGTGAAGCCGGCAATGATCAGCCAGAAAACCAGTTTACTAAATGGAAATATCATTTGCTTGTCGGCGATCCCATTAAACCAGGGCAGCGCGAGATATAACAAAACAAGAGATATCATCACCGAGAGCGAGGTAATCATGAGGGATTCGCCGAGAAATTGAAAAATCAATTGCCTGCGCAGGGATCCCACGGATTTCCGGATCCCCACCTCGCGGGCTCTTCTTTCAGAGCGCGCGGTACTCAGATTCATAAAATTGATACACGCCAGCAACAAAACAAAGAAGCCGATCAATGCAAACATTTTTATGTATTCAATGGCACCGCCTGTATTTTTTCCATTGGTGAAGTCTGCGTATAAATGCCATTTGCTCATCGGGTGCAATACCAATTGAGGTTTATCTTCGCGCCCGTGCCCATTGAATATGGTTTTTATTTTCGCCGATGCCTTATCCAGATCCGCCTGATCCTGCAGGCGGGCATAGATTTCTATATTTCCAAAGGCCCAACTCGTCTCCATTTCTTTCGCATCCGGATAGTCCGAAATAAACTGGGAAAAGGGCATCATATAATGCGCCCCTGAAAAACCCGATTGCAGCGGAAAATCTTCAAACACGCCGGTTATTTTATACGTCCTCGTGTTATTTACATTTACGACTTTGTTCATGGGCTCTGCATCTCCGAATAAACTCTTCGCAGTGGATTGGTCGATCAATAATGATCCGACGTGATCCAGGGCATCTTTGCCTCCCCGGATCATTTTCATGGATAACATGGGAATAATATCGGGCTCTGCATAGTGACCTCCTGTTACAAGCAATTTCTTATTCCCATAAGAAAGTACGTGTTCATCTGCCCAGGTAAATACGGTTACGTTCTTAAAATCGGAAGCATATTTTGTTTTTAATTCCCTGGCGACGGGAACCGGTAATGCAGCTGAAGTTTGCGTAGTTCCACCATTTGTGGAGTTTAGCATCACATGAACGATGCGGTCGTAGTGGGCAAAATTCTTATTGGCGCTGAATTCATCTGTTATCCAAAGACCTATCAGGAGAGCCATTGCCATCCCGATGGAAAGGCCGGCGATATTGATGATTGAATAAACTTTATTACGAAAAAGATTCCGCCAGGCGATTTTCAGGTAGTTTTTGAACATGTCAGTAGGATTTAAGGTGTGCCAAAAACTGTTCAAAAACAGATCCCCAATTTATAATGCTGGTATTCAATGCTTCAAAAGATGATCTGCACACAGGGGTGTACGTTATCGATACATCTGAAAAAAATTTCGATACAATGATGCCTGACTACACAGGCGTCAATTTCTTCAGGTCAGCCTTGTAAATATTTCTTTATCAAACCTGATATATACGATTCGTTTTCCAATGGTGACCATGTAAAAAGGCCGATACACGCTAAGTGATTTCTTACAATATTTCCAAACCAAAGTTTTATGAATCGTCATCTCCTTAACAGCCTTTGTCAACCCATATTTTTCTTTTATCAGATCTTTTATTTTTTTCTCCGTTAATGGTTTAAAGGAGAAAGATTCTTTTATGTTTGTCGAGGTGGTAAATTCACGATAAGCTGCGTCCTTAGCAGAAATACTCATGATGGCATAAACCTTATTATTGATATCAGTCAAAGGAATGAGATAGTATAAATCCTGTGTTCCGAGTTCCTGTACTAAGACGGGCGAACCGGAACGCAGATTCGGCATGTATAATTTAAACATTTTCGGATCATAAAAACCACCGGGTCTTAACCACCACTCAGCGTAAGTTTTGGCCGTGGGCTCATCTATGATATTCTTCGTGCCGCTTACCGGATCCTTGGTAAACGAAAGAGTTGGTGGATTTTTCTCCGGAGTCGTTAAAATCTGGCGTGTAATAATGGAACTTGTCAGTTCATTCGGAACCTGGCTGCCACTCACAGAAGGTTTTTCCCCTTTTGTTGGTTGCTGATTTTGCTTGGGCATTTTAGAGGATTTCTCGTTTTCAAAATTATTTTTTTTCGGATCGGGATCGCATATAGCCAGGAATTTATTAATCCAATACCCGCTACCAATCTGGAACACTTTTGTAAATTGCCAAATGTCGTATGAGATATCCCCTTGTGTATGGCCTGGTTCACCCGCCAACGGATCATTTACATAAAAACTTACAATATTATTTCTTGTAGGCTTAGTTAGATCCAATTGATATCCGGAAATTGTAATCCAATGATCTGCTCCAAGTATTAAATTAATACATGACTGATTAAATTTATTCAGTGCCCATATCATTCTTCTGGCGACTGCCTTTTTACCGCCACACTCAAATAACTCGAAGTCGCGCTGAACACCCGGTGGTAAATTAAATTTCTTGTGATACCAATTCAGGGCATTTGTCAGGCCATCTGGTGACGAAAACCATCTTATCCGGCTCGGCCCCCGATCAATTGTACGGGTTTCCTTGATATGCCGGTATAAAGTGCTTTGCTTTCTCATAATTCCCAATTCAGATAAGACACTTTGGGCACATGAAGCTCCACAATAATAAGGGGTTTCCTGATGTTGAATAGTTGTAGTCACAGGAGAGACTGACGCAGCCGGGTTTGCCATTGGAAAAGTTTTAAATTTTATTGTTTTTATTTTTTATTTCGATTCTAAAAAAAATCAGACCCGAAACGAAAGTTAAAGCGGCTATAAACCATATCAGCGTTTTCCATGGAAAAGCCGTGCTTGTGTCAATCTCATTGGTTTTTCCAATCAGGATTGTAGCCGCCCAGTAATAAGGAAGCTGATTGTTCTTTTCGGCTGTCTCCAGAAACTCCAGCTTGGCCTTTTGTAGTGCCACATCAATCGGCAGTCCACTGGAAATATATTTATATAAGAATTCTGTAAGGCGATAAGTGGCTCTATCATCAACCGACCACAAATTGCTGATAGAAGAAGGAATACCCAGAGCCGCAAACCCACGATTAAAACTAAAAACGCCTTCGCCTTTAAATAGTTTGCCTTTGGCTGATTCACAAGCTGAGAGAACTACCAGTCTGGTGACAGGCTTATCCTCACCCAATAGAGCAGATAAATTCAGAGCCGAATCAAAAAAGTAGATAACCGGTTCGCCGTTTTTCCCCGAGTCAACAGCATGAGTGTATAACTGAATAATCCTGTATTTTGAATACCGGCTCATGAATTCCCCCCTGGTTGCATCTGACAATACCAGGTTACTTGTATTACTGAAATGGGACTGTAGTTGCATTAAAGAATGATCGCTCCCGGTCAATGTAGAAAGTTGGGTGACGGAAGGATATTTTACCGGAGCGACTCCCAGGAAAACGGGTGATTTGGAATCAGTTTGAGTAACAAATTTATTTAAAAGATATTTCGCCGAATAGGTATAACTCACAGCATACTCATTTAAAAAATAATTTAGTCTGTTGCCGGATCCGCCTTTTACCAAAGATTCAAACGGGAAATATTCACCATCAGGGGAAATGATAATGCGACCCCTGGGTAGCTTTTCATTTCGAAATATTAACTGATATAAGGATTTTGAAACCGAAACGAATTCTTCAAAGCGACTATTTATAAGGGTAGCATTTGAAAGATAAGAAAGGTAAGAACGGGACAAGCTATCATAATCTGATCTGTTCACTTTTATAATATTTACCTGATCAGCTTTTATAGTTAATACATATACAGCACTGTCACCAGCAAATATTTCTATCAGTGCCTGGTGATCTGATAAAATATTATTTTTTACATCTGCTATTGTCAGCACTTTCAAATCAATAAAACTCTGATAATACAGGGGATCGCGTGCCTTTATAATTTCTACCAGTTGGTTAGATTCCTGTCTGGCACCAAATAATTCATTTTGCAAGTCATGAAAACGATTAGAATTTTTGTCAGCAGTATCCAGGGCATTTTCAAGCTTAAGAATTTTCTTCCTGATTTGTGTTTGTTTCTGTATATCTCCTTCGCCCAACCAACGTTGTTCATTCAGCTGATCGTTTAGTAATACTGCCCTGCTTTTTTCAAAAAAGTAAAATGCATCATCCGTATTTCTATCATTGTAACATGCTTCAATGGCATGTTCGTACAAACGCCGGCTATCGGTTCTCCAAAATAACTTAGAGTGCACATCAAATTGCTCTCTTTTTATCCGGTCGAGCAGTTGGTCGGTCACCTTATATACACGAATCGCTTCCTTTAGAACACTCATACCGCCCTTTTCTTTGTATAACTGAAAAAAAGCATCTCCTTTATTTAACAGCAACCCGGTGATGTAACTCATTTTCTTCTGCCTGGCAAATTCGTCGAATTGACTTTGCAAGAGTTCCGCTTCATTTATACCAGGTTTTATTTCATCGAGAGCGAGCTGGTAATATGATAAGGCAGAGTCATAAAGACCCTTTTGAGCATACAGTTCCCCGATATTCGCCAGAATATTCAATGTTTCGATTGAATTCAATGCGGCTTGTTTTTTATCCCGGTTTACAATGGCCAATGCCTTCCTATAATAAAGGATAGCCTGATTCCTGTTGACATCCTTTTGCTGAAAAAGGGTATATCCGATCGTATTCAGTATAGCTTTGCAGCTAATATCATGACCTGCCTTAGATTCTTCTTTCAGCGCTTTATTGTAATAAATAAGAGCTTCCTGAATATTTCCTTTCGCTCTCTGAACCTCTGCCAGGTGATTATATATTGTTCCCAAATCGAATGAAATACCAGTCTTGATGGATTCATTCAGTTTTGTTTTAAGCAGGCTTTCTGCGATGTCATAATTTTTCAAAACAATTTGTGCGAGCACATTCCACAAAAGGCTGCTGTATGCATATTGGATGCCGTAGTTGTCATTTTTATCATGACTGGCTGTATACATTTTTGCCTGCATTTCACACATTTCAGCATAGTGAATACAACTATTATAATCACCTACATCAAATAAATATTCAGCTCTTTTATACAGTGCAGCTACACTAAACTTATTGACAGTGCCACGCCGTCTTGCGATCGAAATACAACTGTCAAGAGCTCTCATCTCCTCAGAAACCCTGTTTAATGAATCATAAATGGTATTCAGTCTATAGTAGCACATGATCAGGTGGTCAGGATTAATCCAGGGTTTACCGATATTCATCCCAACCAAATCAATGGATCTCCGATAATATTGGGCACCCTTAAAATATTCTCCTTGTTTGAAGTATAATTGTCCTATACTGCTTAAGAGATATCCGTACGCGGAGTCCTGCCTGAATCCGGTTTTATTTTTTTCAGTCTCGATATTCAATAACTTCTGTAATTTATCTGCCGGCGAAGTTTGCAACGTGTCGATTATAAATGAGACCTTTTTCCATAGAGAATCCCCGTCAGCTGCCCTCGCATATGGCAGTGCAGTAAACAGAATCCCGTAGCTGATTATTATGATTAGTTTTTTCAGCATGGTAAACCGACTCTAATAATACACATGTGGTTAATGTGCTCCTTCGTAGGCCCGGGTTATTTCAATATCACATTCATTTCACCTAAGGCTGGGGAGGTGGTGTTGGACTGAGCAATGAACCTTGCCCACCACCTGTGTTGCCTTCTGTTGGTGGCGGCGTAAGCGCCGCTGTTACAATGTATGAGGGCCCTGAAGTTGATACATGCCAGTCAAATTTGATTTTATGTGACGCGGCCCTTTTATGTACAATTTTCCATGCATCATCCCACAGGCTAAGCATAGCTTTTACATAATCTTCAATTTCTTTTTGTTTCTCTTTTATTTCATCCGGATTTAATTCGGGCCAAACGAAAGGTCTGTCCCAGCTCCGCAGCCAGTTAATTTGTTGTGCCATAAAAAAAGATTTAGAGGTTATATAATTGTATTGTAAAACACAAAATTTATTGGCATTGCACCTTATTGTACTTGAAACAATAAGATGCAATCAGCCCTTTTCACCGTGACTGTTTTCTTAGAGAATAAGATTATTCACGACTCAGCGATTTTCGGAGAACAGGGAGCAGATTAAGTTAACAGAGGTATACAACAGTTTGTCGTATTTATTTCCAGATGGGAAACAGCAGCAGATCAGATTTTTCAAAACCTTTACTAATTTAATGTATTTCTCTGACCCAATCGAATTAAACGGCTGGAACCGGCTGATAATTTGAAAAATCAGCCTGATCCTTAACATATCTAACAGAATACTCCGTCTTCAGTTTGTTGAAGCCGTATGAACATTAAGGCCTGTGATCCCGCCGTTAAATAAAAGCCATTAGAAGAATTTCGAATGAGTAACAGTCTGATCCAGTGCGCACAGGGGCTGTATCAGGAGCGGACACCACCGTACCGGAATTCAAATGAAAATTACTGCAAATCAGATATTTGCAGGAATGGCGTGATTTTTCGGGTAAAAAAATGACTAATCCTCCACTGTCATGTTCAGAAATTATTTAAAAACCGCCATCAGAAACCTTTGGAGAAACAAGATTTTCTCTGTGATTAATATTCTGGGGCTTTCCCTCGGAATGGCGGCCAGTCTGGTCATTTTTTTATGGGTACATGATGAACTTGGCATCAAT
>DASSGT010000811.1:0-4465 GCA_035693345.1 Puia sp.
CATGAGCCACGCTTTGTCATAATCCAGTTTGATATCCAGTTTGGTGTGAACGAGGTCATGCAGTTTGGTGGCTGCAGCCCGGTATTCGGATTTATTTTCTTTGGATGAATGCTGGGCATGTATGGACAATGAAGAAACGAAGACTCCAACCAGTACGAGGACAGTTCTCATGTGTAAAGGAAAATTTCGCAAATATAGCCACTTCAATTCCCTTCATTTTGTTAAATGAATCACGCGTTTGTTCAATGGATACCGTCATCCTGAATTATTTACGATGTGATTTTGAAACGTGTAGTTTCGATCCACCTGTTTTCGCAGAACGGCTACTGCGGTAGGAATGGCTCCCCTTATAGGTTGTGGAAGATCGAATGTGTAGTTTCGATATACCTGCCTTCGCAGACCGACCTTCGTGGTAGGAATGGCTCCCGTTATGGGTTGTGGAAGACCGACCGGGTGATTTTATAAAAAGGTTGAATATAAACGATAAAAAACCACCGGAAGATCGCGTTTCATAGGGCGCTTCATTGGTCATTTCATTATAAACAAAATCATTATTCTTTTTTTTCTGCTGACTGTTATTTTCTTTTAGGAAAACGGAATTTGTCCAGCCTGCATGAGAAGAATCCTCCACAGGGATTTCTTTCCCGTCTTTCCAATAGAGTACTGCCGCTTGGCCCTGCATCAAAGCGCCTTGTAATTCTTTGCCGGCTATGTAAGTGATATGGTCCTGCACAGCAATACAGCTGGCCATCGAATAATTTGAACTGTCTGTGATAGCCTGTGCCTCGCCGTTCAGCCAGTATTTGGCAACAAAATAATTACCATCCTTAAATTCGGCGCCGGCTGCATACACATTACCTTCTGAAACGACGATAGAATTGGCCCTGGCATAATTTGTACCATCTGTCAGATGGAAGACGGTGCCATTTTTCCAGTATTCAGCGACCATATTTCCATTCGTACTGTTCGCTTCACTTCCTGCGACATATATATCTGTTCCTGAAACGGCCATTGAATAAGCATGGGCTTCCTTAGTGCCGTCAGTCAGAGCAATGGGCCGTCCGTTTTTCCAGTATTTGGCAACCTCATTTGTTCCGTTATATTCTTCTCCTGCTACATACACATCATTGCCATCAACAACAATAGCATATGCCACCGCATTATTTGTTCCATCAGTGAGTGAGACATCGATCCCATTTTTCCAATATTTTGCAATGATCGTTTTTGAGTCGCTTTCATAACCCGCAACATATACATCATTTCCCGACACAGTAATCGCATAGGCAATCGAAGGACCCGTGCCCTCGGACAGCGGAACCGCTTTCCCGTTTTTCCAGTATTTCGCAACATAATACGATCCATTGTATTCATAGCCGGCCACATACACATCCGCTCCCGAAACAACAATTGACGTCGCTTCGGCATATTGGCTACCATCGGTGAGGGTCACTTCACTGCCATTTTTCCAATAAGTCGCTTTCGGATGAATGCCATCTCCGGTACTACCTGCCAGATAAACATCCGGATCAGATCCATCGCCCGGATGATCCGAAGACGGAGATTGTGCTGAATAATTTTCTTTACTGCAGGAGCAGACTCCGGCGGAGATTATAAAAAACAGAAATACATATCTCCTGAAAAAGGAGTATCTGTGACAGGGCCGAAATGGATGGGATAGGAGGGGTTTCATAAAAATCATTTTATTATAAAAATGTCTCTATGAAAATAATTCCGCGCGATGCGCATTCCTAATTAGTAATTAATAATAGAATTTGATTAAAAATTGAAAATCCCTAATTCGGGTGCCTTTAACATTTCCTTTCAATACTTATTGCAAAAAAAGATTCGGGATTTTCTTTTTACAGGGAGAGAAAAGCTCCGTCTTAGAGATCGCCCCTTTTAAAGGCTTTTACGATCGCCTGGTTTACAGAAGTGACATGAAGCTTTTTGTAAATGCTTCTGACATGCGTGCGAACAGTATCGTAGCTGAGAAAGATTTTCGAAGCGATTGCATGAAAATTATCACCCCCCTTCATCATTTTCAAAATTTCGCTTTCACGTTTTGTCAATGCCACGGTTTCACCTTCCGGCGTTTCACCAGGTGCAAATCGCTGGAAGAGTTGAAATACTTTGCTTGCAATGGTCGGGCTCATGGGTGCCCCGCCCTCATGCACTTCCTGGATCGCTTCAACAAGCCTCGAAGGAGAAGTCTTTTTTAAGATGAACCCGGAAGCGCCGGCACAAATGGACGCAAATATTTTGTCATCGTCCTCAAACACCGTTTGAATTAAAACCCTCACGGAAGGATATTGTGCTTTGATGATTTTTGTAGCTTCAATACCATTGACGCCGTTCATTTCGATGTCCATCAGAATGATATCCGGATTACTTTTTTTTATATCGTGAGCAAGATTATTGCAACTGGAAAAAGCCCCGGTGCAACTAAATCCATCTGTTCCGTTCAGAATGGCTTCAAAGGACTCCCTGACTAATTTATTATCTTCAAAAATGGCAACCCTGATCAATATATTTTACATTATAGTGTAAATGTCTGGTTTTTTCACAGCTTATGATCTAATCCAATCAGGTGATTCTGAGTAAAACAGTAATGGCCGTTCCAATCTCTTTCCGCGACTCGATATGAAGAACCGCCTTCACCTCCTTAGCCCTGGCTCGCATATTCTGCAGTCCATTTCCTTCTGATGGCTGCTCCATATCAAACCCTTTCCCATCATCCCTGACACATATATAAAATTGGTTGCGGTCCCGGCGAAGAATAAAATACAGGTTCCTGCACCCAGAATACCGGACCGCGTTGTTGATGGATTCTTTACAGATCAGGTAAATATTCTTTCGCTGCTGCATGGTCAGATTGTATTGCTGCGCATTTTCTTCCGTTTCAAAATGCAAAACAATATGGTGGGAAGTCGTTGTGTTTTGCGCATATGACCTCAGTCTCGTGATCATTTTTTCAAACGTATCGTTTTTGGGATTGATGGCCCACACAATATCACTCATCATCGCCAGTACTTCATCGGCATTCACGATGATCTTATCGATCGCGTTTTGTGCTTCAGGGATGTTGTCAGTTTTCAACTGTTGTTTCGCCAATTCGCTCATCAAACCAATGCCACTTAAAGAGGAACCCACTTCGTCATGAAGGTCCTGGGAAATCTTTGTCCGCATCACCAGCGTTTTCTTTAACTGGCCAATGCGGTATCTGTAGAGAGCGTATAAAATCCCTCCCAGGCAAATGAATATGAGAACTTTGAACCAGTCGGACTGATACCATTTGGGGAGAAAGTGGATCGTTAGTCCAACGGGTTCTGACCATAGCCCGTCTTCATTCGCGGCTCTTACCTGCAGTGTATAGGTTCCCGGGGGGATTCCGCTCACAACCATATGATTGTCTGTTCCGAGGCTGATCCATGATTCATTTTGTTCCTTTATCCTGAATGCATAAACCGTTTTCTCCGGGTTAGAGTAATTGATTCCGCAGAAATAAATATCTGCACGCAGGGTATTGGGTGGCAATACCACCGATTCCATAAAGAGATTTGACGTATCAGCAGATCCATGGGAGGTTTGGATCAGCACATTGTTGAAATATACATCAGGAGGCTGGTTATTCGGGCCCAGATATTCTGTATTGATAATGCTGAATCCCTTAAGTCCGCCTGCATAGATTTTTCCGTTTTTGTCCATGCCACAGCCTTCTTCAAAAGCGTTTGAATGAAGCCCGTCGCTTTTAAAATAGTTAGTGACAGAATTGCGCAGGACGTTTATTTTACACAATCCATTATTTGAAGTGACATACAACAGACTATCGTGTACCGGGAAAATTTTATAAACGCCGGAATTGGCCATCCCCTGGGCAGAGGCGATTATTTTTTTGATCCTGAAATCTGGATCCAGTTCAATGATTCCTGACCCATAGGCGGCCAGCCAGTATGAGCCCTCCGTTTCACGCACGTCAAAGAAAAGATTCAGCGGCTGCCCGGTTCCCGGATTTTTTAATTTGTAGTTGATCAGTTTTTTATTCTCCGGATAATAGAGGGCAAATGAATTATCCGACAATATCCATATCCTGCCTGAATGATCTTTGTACACCGTATTCACGATATCGCTTTTTAAAGGGGAAGCGGATTGGCTGTTGATGATATCGATCGAATGAAGTTTGAAATTCCAGGAATAAACGCCTTTATCATCCTCGCTTCCCAGCAATGCAACAGAATCTCCACAATACACCGCGCTATTGATATTCTGACTTTTTATAGAAGAGAACTCAGGGTATTTCTTTTCAATTTCCATAAAGCGATCAGGCGGACGGAAAATAAAGAGGTGGTTTTCCGAACTGACAATCAGATTTCCATCGTGATGTAGAAACATAAAGGAGAACGAACTACCGCTTTTAATTTGCGAAATATGTCCTGATGAATTATCTACCCGGTAAAATCCATCCTCC
>DASSGT010000812.1:0-6012 GCA_035693345.1 Puia sp.
TGCGACCCGATATTCTTAAATAATCTGAATGCTTCATTGGAAAAAGAATTTCCATCTATCACTTCTTTGGGAGAAGCCACCGTGAATAACGTCGCAGCAGGTGCCTATTTCTGCCGCAATAACCTGAACGTGTCCTGGAAGAGTAATCTCACAGGTATTTTGGATTTCCCTGTATGCGACGCTATGCTGGAAGCGTTGAAAAAAAAATATGGCTGGTCTGATGGAGTGATGGCATTATATACAACACTGGCTGAGGATATGCTCTATAAAAATCCGATGAACAATTGCATATTTCTGGATAACCACGACAGGGACAGGTTTTATTCTGTGGCTGATGAGGATATGAACAATTTTAAAATGGGTATCGGGCTTCTGCTGACAGAAAGAGGTATTCCGCATTTATATTATGGTACAGAAATTCTGATGAAAAACTTCAAGAACCCTTCGGATGCGAAGGTAAGGGAGGATTTTCCGGGTGGCTTTGCAGGAGATACAGTGAATAAATTTTTATCTTCAGGAAGAACGGAAACCGAAAATATTGCATTTAATTATGTTACCAGACTGGCAAATGTCAGAAAATCATCGTCTGCGATAAAAACCGGAGCGCTGATGCAATATATTCCGTCAAAAGGGTTATATGTATATTTTCGTTATGATAACAATCAAACCATCCTTTGTGCTTTGAATACTGATACAGTTTCTGCCAGCTTGCGATTCACGGATTATGCAGAACGGACACGGTCATTTGAAACGGCAACGGATGTGATGACGGGAAGCATTTACCCGGTCTCAGAAAAAATGAATATTCCTGCCCGTTCAATAACGATACTTGAACTAAAAAAACGGCTGACTGCTAATAAGGTTGTACATTAGTGAAGGTGAACCATTTGATTACAGATTACGAACATACCCATTTTGTAGATTCCACGAAACCCGTTTGGAATTACTCCCTTTTTTCTGATGAAGACATCAGAAATTTTCAAAACGGGACGCACTACCGTTTGTATGATATTTTCGGCTCCCATGCACGCCAGGTGCTGGGTACAAAGGGATATTATTTTGCCGTTTGGGCACCTAATGCAACGGCTGTGTCGGTTATCGGAAATTTTAATCACTGGAAACCGGATGAACATCCTTTGTTTGTACGACTTGAAAAATCGGGCATCTGGGAAGGTTTTATTCCCCATGTCAAAAGGGGTGAAATTTATAAATATCATATTCGCGGGTTTAATAATACTGAAACTGTTAAAGGCGACCCATTCGGACATTTTTGGGAACAAAGGCCGAAAACAGCAACCATCACCTGGGATCTCGACTATACCTGGAAAGACGAGAACTGGATGAAAACGCGTAAAAAAAACAACTCGCTGGATCAGCCATGGAGTGTGTATGAAGTTCATCTCGCCAGCTGGATGCGACCATCCCCGGATGATGAAGAAACATATAACACCTATGATCAGATTCGGGAGCGCCTAGTTCCTTATGTAAAAGAAATGGGATTCACGCATGTCGAACTGATGCCTGTGATGGAATATCCATATGATGGAAGCTGGGGTTATCAGGGCGTTGGTTATTTCGCCCCGACTTCACGATTTGGTGATCCGCAATCCTTTATGGAACTGGTGAATGCTTTTCATGAAGCCGGTATCGGTGTATTACTCGATTGGGTGCCCTCTCATTTTCCATATGATGCACATGGTCTTTATATGTTCGACGGTGCAAATACCTATGAGTATGCTGATATGCGAAAGGGTTATCATCCGGACTGGAACAGTTATATATTTAATTATAAAAGGGGAGAAGTAAAATCTTTTCTTATCAGCAGCGGCCGCTTTTGGTGTGACAAATTTCATGCAGACGGAATTCGGGTGGATGCAGTCAGTTCCATGCTGAAATTGAATTATTCCAGAACGACAGGGCAATGGGAACCCAATGAATTTGGCGGTGATGGAAATCTTGAGGCCATTGCATTTATCAAAGATCTGAATGAAACGCTGTATCGCGATTTTCCGGATACTCAGACTATTGCGGAAGAGGCGACCGACTGGCCTGGCATCAGCAAACCCACTTTTGCAGATGGACTGGGATTCGGCATGAAATGGATGATGGGCTGGATGCACGACACCCTCGACTATTTTAAGGCAGATCCGTTGATGCGTAAGGGCCTGCAGGATAAGTTTACATTCAGCATGATGTATTATTATGATGAGAATTTTATGCTCCCCCTAAGCCATGATGAAGTGGTGCATGGTAAATCACCAATGTTATATAAAATGCCGGGAGACGAATGGCAGAAATTTGCCAATCTCAGGCTCATGTATACATATATGTTTATGCACCCGGGCGGTAAGCTGCTTTTTATGGGGAATGAATTTGGTGCAACCAGTGAGTGGAATCATAAAAGTGAATTGCAATGGTATTTACTGAAATATGAACTGCATTGGAAAATGAAGGACTTTGTACGGGATCTCAATTTGCTGTTGAGAAGTGAACCGGCATTGTATGAAAATCAATTCAATCAGTATGGATTTGAATGGATCGATTTGAATCATCGTGCAGAATCCGTGATCGTTTTCAGAAGGAAGGGCAAACTACCCGAAAATGATGTGCTGATCATTTTGAATATGACACCGGTAGTTCGTAATAACTGGAAAGTGTATGCAAATGGAAAATCGGAATGGAAGGAAATTTTTAACAGCGATGAAAGAGAATATGGAGGGTCAGGAAATATCTTTAATCCGGAACCGATTGTAACACTCGTGGATGAAAATGAAAACCGCTACGAAATAAATGTTCACCTGCCGCCTCTGGCAGCTGTGATACTGAAATAAACCCAGCACGCCCCAGAACTGAATCCAGGCGATTCAATTTCACTGTTCACAGCTATTATACTGTTAAACGGTCGTAATATTCTGTAAGGTATTTATATTGTGTGTGCATTCCCCTTCCAAAACTGATCGCTATGGCCAAAGATCATACTGATAAAATCAAAAAGGATCACCCGGTCCTGCTTAAAAAGTCTTCTAAAAGCCTGACTTCCCTTGTTCTTGAACTCATCAGGCCATACAAAAAATGGCTGCTTGTGATTTTTTTGGCCATGTTGCTGGAAACCGCCATGAGCCTTTTAGGTCCCTGGCCTTTAAAAATTATCATCGACAACGTCGTGGGACACCACCCCTTGCCGGAGTGGCTTAAATGGATCAGGGATCTGCCTTTTGAGACTGATAAGATGGCGATCGCCGGAGCAGCTGCTATTGGTCTCATCCTGATTGCACTGATTGGCGGAATTGCGGGTTATATCGATAACTATTATACGGAAAGTGTTGCCCAATATGTAGCCAACGATCTGCGACAAAAAGTCTACCATCATCTGCAACGTCTATCACTTTCCTATTACGATTCTCATCAGATCGGAAATATCCTGAGTACAATTACTTCCGATGTGTCCACCATACAGGGTTTTGCTTCCTCCGCATTGTTAAGCATTCTCATTGATGCGCTTACGATCCTCGGGATGCTTGGGCTGATGTTTTATATGAATTGGGATTTCGCATTGGTAGCGGTTGCGGTTACTCCACTGCTACTTTTATTTGTAGCCCGTTTTAAAACGGCCGTTAAAAAAGCCACACACGAAGTAAGAGCACAACAAAGTACCATGGTTTCTGTGCTTCAGCAGGGGCTTGAATCCGTGCGGGCCGTTAAAGCGTTCGACAGACAGGACCTGGAAGAATCTCATTTGAAGGACGTGAGTATGGATACTGTGCATGCCTCACTGAAAGCGAGAAAAGTGAAATCGCTGCTATCTCCAGTCGTAGCACTGATTGTTTCCGCTTGTACAGCATTTGTTCTCTGGCGTGGCGCACACCTGGTGCTTATTGAAGCAATGACACTTGGAGAATTAACCGTGTTCCTTTCCTATCTCGCAAAATTTTTTAAACCGGTCCAGGACCTTGCTAAAATGACTACCTCGATAGCTCAGGCCTCTGTAGCACTGGAACGCATCCAGGCCATTCTGGATACAGATACGGTCATTCCTCAGAAACCGGACGCTAAAATCCCGATCAATGTGCAGGGTCATATAGATTTTGAACATGTTGCATTTTCATACGATCCTGCGACTCCCGTTTTGAGTGATGTCCATTTTTCAATCAAGGCGGGACAACGGATCGGCATATGTGGACCAACTGGTGGAGGAAAATCGACTGTCGTCAGTTTGATTCCCCGTTTTTACGATCCTACAAAAGGAAGGGTATTGATCGATGGTGTAGATATTACAGACTATCAATTACACGGTGATACGGGTTTAAGGGATCAGATAGCATTTGTATTACAGGATACAGTTCTTTTTTTTGGCACAGTAAGGGACAATATCGCGTACGGTAAACAGGGTGCAACCCAGGAAGAAATTGAAGCCGCCGCTAAAATGGCCAATGCAGATGAATTTATTTCGAAAATGGCCCACGGATACGATACGATGGTGGGCGAAAGGGGGCTCACACTTTCCGGCGGGCAACGTCAAAGAATTGGCATTGCACGGGCCATCATTCGCAATTCTCCTATTTTAATATTGGATGAACCAACTGCTGCGCTGGATACGGAATCGGAAAAACTTGTCATGGAGGCATTGGAGCGCCTGATGAAAGGCCGCACGGTTATTATCATTGCGCACAGGCTGAGTACGATTCGCGATGCCGATAAAATCGTTGTTCTGAAAGGGGGTTATGTGGCCGAACAGGGGACACATGATGAACTTATAGCACGGAACGGAATTTATGCTGAACTTTATCATATACAGGCCGGAGCAGAACCGGTAGCGGATCCGAAATCAAATTAAATTATATACAAAAGCCATTATAAATATGCCAAAAGATTCTTCCACGAGGACCATCATCATATTACCTGATGATACGAAAAAGCCCATAGTAGATGCTATAGATGCCGCTAAGAGCTCTATAAGGATAAAAATGTTTGTATTTTCTGATCCGGATCTTATCAATGCAGTGATCGCTGCTAAAAAAAGAGGTATTGAAGTGCAGGTAATGCTCAATCCGGCAAGAAGAAGTGGTGAAGAAGAAAATGGTGAAACCCGCAGGCAACTGGAAGAAGCGGGTATCGATGTAAAAGACAGTAATCCGAAATTTGGTCTCACCCATGAGAAATCTATGATAATCGATGATGATACTGCCTTTATAAAATCTTTAAACTGGGCGACCAAAAACCTGACTGTAACCCGCGACTACGCTATTACCACCAATCATAAGCATGAAGTGGATGAAGTTCTTTCCTGCTTTCTGGCTGACTGGAACCGCACAGATTTTGAGCCGGGAGATCACGCCCATATGATCTGGTGCACCGGCAATGGACGGGACCGGATCGCCCGTTTTATAGATGAAGCAAAACATACCTTATTTGTAGAAAATGAGAGATATCAGGACTCGGTAATTATTGAAAGGCTGGTCAGGGCTGCAACCCGGGGAGTAAAAGTTCATGTAATGGCTCGTCCTCCGCATTCTTTAAAAAAAGATAAACTGGTGGAAGCCGTGGGCGGTTTACGCATTATGGACGATGTTGGAATTAAAATACATACGCTCAGACATTTGAAATTACACGGTAAAATGCTGATTGCAGACGGATGTCGAGCGATTGTAGGATCCATCAATCTCGCCCCTGGAAGTTTTGACGACAGGAGGGAACTGGCCATTGAAGTACACGATGAAGACGTTGTTCTGAGGCTGAATTCTATTGCGCATGAAGACTGGAAAAATTCACATCCGCTCGATCTGACCGATGAAGGCCTGATTTCAGATCTCGAAAATAAAGGTGATGGAGGAGAAGAAAATCTTGCACTCAATATGAAGAAAAAGGACAAAACTGAAGAAGACTAATACAAGTATGGAAGTATGGAAGACTGGAAGTCTGGAAGTGCTTTACTAAAAACTTCACTACATTCTTTCGGGAACCTTTATACCCAACAGAGCCATAGATGACCGGATGATGTTCGCAGTCATAACG
>DASSGT010000813.1:0-4633 GCA_035693345.1 Puia sp.
CTCAGGGGTCTTTATCAGGAGACGATTTTGCCAAATATTGCTTTTGTAGGCGGCGGTGGTGAAACGGCTTACTGGCTTGAATTCAAACCTCTTTTCAAACATTACCGTGTTCCATTTCCGGTTTTAATATTACGCAACTCCTTCCTGCTGATCAGAAAAAACTGGCGGAATAAGATTGAAAAAGCCGGACTCACAGAAGAATCCCTTTTTAAACCGGAAGAAGAATTGATGGAGTCTTTTGTCCGTCGGAATTCCTCCCGTCAGTTGAATCTGGAAAAACAGATGACTGAATTGAGCCAATTTTATTCAAACGTAAAAAGTATTTCAGGCACCGTTGACAAGACTCTGGAGCAACATGTGGAAAAGCTGGAAACACAGGCGATCCAGAAACTGGAAGAACTTGAAAAGAAAATGCTGCGTGCCGAAAAGAAAAATCATGAAGAAGTCCGGCGAAAAATTCACGAGATACGGGAAGCTTTGTTTCCAATGGAAAATCTGCAGGAGAGAATAGACAATTTCATTCCATGGTACGCCGAATACGGATCTGATTTTATGGATATCATATATAAAAACTCACTGGATCTGCAACAGGAATTTACAATACTGGAAGAGAGCTACTGAAAGTTAATAGATAATTGTTCAGAGTTAAGTCCAGGTAAATGTTGCGGTGGGACCGATATGAGTTATTTTAATTCCGGGTAATTTGGGCTGCAACCACTGCACAAGATATTCCATACCGGGTTCTTCACTGTAGGCATGTCCCAATACGATCAGGGACACGGATTTTCCGAGCGCCCTCGAGTCTCTTATAAATTCAGGTGTTTCCCATTCATTTGTTTCGCCTACAATCAGCAGGTCTGCCTTATTATCGATCATCATTTTTATCTGTCTCTGACCGCCGCCGGCACCCGGCATCAGTGCAATGATACTGCAGTTGGCAGTATCATCACCTATATAACGAATACGCGGAATTTTCAATGAATCTCTGACATGCCTGACGATTTCAATCAGTGGCTGTGCCGGGACCTGAAATACATTTTCCTCTTTTGGATTGTAGCTAAGCCAGTCAGTCTTTAACAGGAAGCCATGTAATATTCCATCTGGTTTCATTCGGTGCCAATAATCATGAAAGCGCCATACTGTTAACTTGTACTTATCCAGTAATTCTTTTTTCTCTTTGACAGTATTATTATTTTCCACCCAGTTTGGATCATCGGCGTGATTGTAAAAAGTCGGTTCATGGGTAATGATAAAATTCGCATTCATCTTGGCAGCTGCCTGTATTACTTTCACGGTGGCAAACATAGTCGTGACGATGCCGGTCACAATCTGATCGCCGGATCCGCTTTTCAGCGTGTCCACCGTTTCGTTTAGTCTACCCCCTGGTACTTCAGCAATGATTCGTTCAATAACCTGGGAAACGGTCAGGGTTTCGTTTAAAGTAAAATGACCGAGAATAGGACTGGTCATAACACCGGCTGCGCCCGCTTTTACAACATTTCCAATAAAATCTCTGCGTTTATAGAGTTGATTTTCCATAAAGAAACTGGCAATTAATAGTCAATCGAAATTATTTTCCCATCCATCTTTTTTCAGCCTCGCAATTTTATCGCCCACTTCTGTTTCCATTGTTTTCTTGTAAGCCTGCAGTTTGACGCCGATCGGTTCATCAAAAGTTCCCAAAATGGAAGCGGCCAGTATACCCGCATTTTTAGCTGCATTCAATGCCACGGTGGCAACCGGAATACCATTTGGCATTTGCAATATCGAAAGAATGGAATCCCAGCCGTCAAGAGAATTGGAAGATTTAATCGGAACGCCAATAACCGGCAGGGTAGTCAGAGATGCAACCATACCCGGCAGGTGTGCAGCACCTCCGGCACCGGCGATGATCACTTTTAATCCCCGCTCTCTGGCCTTTGTTGCATAACTCACCAATCGCTGGGGTGTACGGTGGGCAGAGACGATGGTGAATTCAAAGGGAATGCCAAACGATTTGAGAAAATCCGCTGCCGCTTGCATAACCGGAAGATCACTGTCGCTTCCCATGATGATAGCCACTTGATTCATACTATTATTTGGGGTTGAAGAGACGTAATTTGCAATTTCTGTTTGATGGACTTTGCCTTATAAACAAGATCGGATTTGTCAGGACTTAGTATGGTGGCATGTCCCATTTTTCTCCCGGGCCTGGTTTCCTTTTTTCCATATAGATGCAGAAACACATTTTCCATCTTCAAAACTTCTTCAATCCCTTCATAATTGGCTGCTCCGGAATGTCCTTCACTTCCAATCAGATTAACGATTGCTGCATGCATGATATGTTTAGGATTTCCTAAAGGATAATCCAGCATGATTCGCCATAACATATCGAACTGAGAACTGAAATTTGCTTCGATCGTATGGTGACCACTATTATGAACCCGTGGAGCTGTTTCATTCACCAGCACATCCCCGTTCTTATCTAAAAAAAGTTCCACTGCAAAAATGCCCGGGGATTTTAAATCCTTGACCACTTTGAGCGCGATGGCTTCAATGCGCCAGGTTGTTTGTTGCGGAACTTCTGCAGGACTCAACTGGTAGTCAAGCTGGTTGAGGATCGGGTTAAAAATCATTTCTACCGGTGGATAAAGAGCAGTTTGCCCGGCTGCATTTATCGCTACTATCTGAGATACTTCCTTATTGATATCCACTTTTTTCTCCAGAACAGAAGGCTGGTCGAACGCCAGTGAATACTCTTTTTCACTATTTAAAATCTGTACACCCCGGCCATCGTATCCGCCTGAGGCCAGTTTATGCACGGCCGGAAAAAAATCAGTGTATTTTCTGAGATCATCCCGCCGTTCAGTGACTCTGAATGCTGAGGTTGGAATTTCATTTTCCTTATAAAATTGTTTTTGAAGGATTTTGTCGCGTATGATACGCAGGGCAGAAGGCTTTGGATAAATTTTAACACCCTCCATTTCCAGCTTTTCCAGGGCTTCCACGTTAACAGATTCTATTTCAATGGTGATTCCGTCAAGTTCTTTTCCGAACCGATAAACATCCTCAAAATTCCGGATATCACCGCGGTAAAAGTGGTGAGAAAGATGGGCAGCAGGGCATTCCGGGTCATTTTCCATCAAAAAGGTCTCCACCGGATAATTGGCCGCAGCCTGTAAAAGCATCCTTCCAAGCTGTCCGCCACCTAATATTCCGATTTTGAGCATTTTTCCAATTATGGCATGAAGATAAAACAATCTGGTTTTCAAGGTTGCAGACATAATAATATGGCCGTATTTTTGTTTTAATAAGTAACTTTCCGTACCAATGCAATCTATTTTTTCCTGCATGAAGAGAATCCGGTTTTTCCATCAGGCATTGATCCTTTTCTGCTTGATTTTGTGGTCTTCGCTACTTTTTTCGCAAAATTCCAACTCGTTTAACGTCCGTTTTCTGGATAATCAGAAAAGCTACCCTAAAATGAGTGAAATGATGAGCAGGGAAGATGACACTCTTCAAAAGCAGTTTGTGGTAAAACAGCTGGTATGGCCTGCCCGTTTTATTTATATCCGCTCTTTCAAGTATGACAGCGAAATGGAAGTTTGGGTCAAAAACAAACAAAACGAAAAATATAAGCTGTTTAAAACTTATAAAATATGTGCTCTGGCCGGTTCCCTGGGTCCTAAACGGATGGCGGGTGATTACCAGGTTCCCGAAGGCTTTTATTATATTAATGAATTCAATCCCCGAAGTCTTTATCATTTATCATTGGGCCTGAATTACCCGAATGCTTCTGACAGAATGCTTTGTGATCTGTCACAACCCGGAGGCGATATTTATATCCATGGGAGTTGTGTAACTACCGGATGTATACCCATTACAGATGGCCAGATTGAGGAACTTTATGTGCTGGCCGCTCATGCAAAAGATTTGGGTCAGGACTTTATTCCGGTTCATATTTTTCCGGTCAATTTTAATAATACCCGAAGTGTGGCTTACCTGAATCACTTCCTGGCAAATTTTAATGAATTTGTTCCTTTTGAAAAGAGCATGCAGAATGCGTTTTTTTACTTTGAAAAAAATCACCAGGTTCCTCCGGTTATTGTAAATCCAAAGGGTGAATATGTTATTGAAGAAACTCCGGTGCCTGCTATGCCGGCAAAATCAGAAATCAAAACAGTCAAAAAAATCAATCATCCTGAACAGCCGATACCAGAAGATGAACTTGCGATCAGTGTAGATAAATTACCGTTATACCCCGGAGGAAATCCTGCATTTAAGGTTTTCATAGACAAACTCAGCGCTGACATGATCAAAGAGCTCGAACCGGGTCAGCGTAAAGCTTTTGTATTGATGGAATATATTATAGATGAAAATGGAAAGACCATATATGCCAACGCGATCAGCGGAGGCAATGAGAAAATGAATTTAAGAATTGAGAAAGCCTTTACGGATATGGCTCTGTGGACGCCCGCTCTTCGGCAGGGAAAAAATGTGCCCTTCAAACTCAAGCAAACCATAATGGTGGAAGCACCTTAAAAAGCCTAAGGCGTAAAGCATAAAGCTTAGAGCTTTAATAATTGCCCCATACTTCATCGTGTTACCTGCCGATTCATTCATCATCAGGGTGAAAGATATTTTAAGGCTTTAC